>NZ_RZTA01000286.1:0-508 GCF_004023115.1 Mesorhizobium sp. M6A.T.Cr.TU.017.01.1.1 | reverse complement strand
GGAGAAGGAAGCGCATCCGCTGCGGGGGCCCAAGAAGAAATCATGGCCCGGCTGAAGCGTGCGGAGCCCTGCTGCGGTTGGCCTGCGGTCTCGACGGCCGGTGAGATCCTGAAGCGGCATGGACTTGTGGGGCGTAAGCGCAGGCGCTGGAAGGCGGCCGGCAACGGTCCATGGCCGGAGCCCGAGGGGCCGAACGCGCTGTGGACGGGCGATCACAAGGGCTGGTTCCGGACTGGCGACGGGTGGCGCTGCGAGCCGCTGACGGTGATGAATGGGGCGTGCCGCTATCTTCTGGCGCTCGAAGCAACGGGTTCGACGGCGGACGCCGAGGCCTGGCCGGTGTTTGAGCGCCTGTTTGAAGAGCATGGGCTGCCGGATCGGTTCAGAAGCGACAATGGCCCACCCTTCGCATCGCCTGGCGTCACGGGTCTGACGCCGCTTGCGGCGCGCTTCATCAAGCTTGGCATCGCTCTTGAGCGCATCCAGCCGGGCAAGCCGCAGCAGAACG
>NZ_RZTA01000285.1:0-458 GCF_004023115.1 Mesorhizobium sp. M6A.T.Cr.TU.017.01.1.1 | reverse complement strand
CATTGGCGACCTTCCGCAACGCTTTCCGTTACTTCAACACCTTTGGCGGCAATCCGGTTTCCTGCGCGGTGGCCAATGCCGTCCTCGACGTCATCGAGCAGGACGATCTCGTCGCCAACTCACGCGATGTCGGCGCCTATGCGCTCGGTCTGCTGCGCCCGCTGGCCGAGCGCCATGAATGCATCGGCGAGGTCAGGGGCGCCGGCCTGTTCTTCGGCGCCGAACTGGTTCACGACCGCGAGACGCGCGAGCCGGCGCCCGACATTGCCGAGCAGGCCGCCAACCGCATGCGCCATCGCGGCGTGCTGATGGGCAAGACTGGTATCCACGGCAATGTGCTGAAGATCCGCCCGCCAATGCCGTTTTCACGCGACAATGCCGACGTCCTGATCGGGCTGCTTGACGAAGTGCTTGGTGAAGTCGGCGGAGTGAAGGCGTGAGCGCTGTTTCCGCGCAGT
>NZ_RZTA01000284.1:0-515 GCF_004023115.1 Mesorhizobium sp. M6A.T.Cr.TU.017.01.1.1 | reverse complement strand
GCAGCCGCTGCTCAACAACCGCCGCATACCGGTCAACCGGGGCAAGGTTCTTGGCGGGTCGAGTTCGATCAACTCGATGGTCTATATTCGTGGCGCCGCGCAGGACTACGATGAATGGGCAGCGCTTGGCTGTGCCGGGTGGTCCTATGCCGATGTCCTGCCCGTCTTCAAGAAATTGGAGCGGAACTGCCTGTTGCAGAGCCCCGCCTATCACGGATTCGACGGCGAATTGCTGGTCGACAATCCGCGCGATCCCAACGTGGTATCCAGCCTGTGGGTTGAGGCGGGCAGAGGCGTAGGCCTGCCCGAGAACCGCGACTTCAATGCCGGTGGCCAACTCGGCCTCGGCATCTACAACGTCACCCAGAACAGAGGCGAGCGCTTCTCGGCCTACAGCGCCTTTGTCCGGCCGATTCTCGGCCGCTCGAATCTACGGATATTGTCAGGCGTCGAGGTTCTTGATCTGGCGATTGAACGCGAGCGCGTCACCGGCGTCAACGTGATCAGGGAAGGCG
>NZ_RZTA01000283.1:0-533 GCF_004023115.1 Mesorhizobium sp. M6A.T.Cr.TU.017.01.1.1 | reverse complement strand
CCTCGGGCGAGACGGGCGGCGTGCCGGTGATCATCAAGCCAAGCAGGCCGGGAAAGCGGTCGATCATCTCAAGCCCGATATGGCCGCCGAGCGACCAGCCGAAGACGATGGCCTTGTCGATGCCGAGCAGCCCGAGCACTTCGGTCATGGCATAGGCATAGCCTTCCATGCTGTAGGAACGCTCTGGATCGATCGCATCGCCGGACGCTCCATGGCCGGGTAGGTCGGGAGCGATGAGGTGATATCGCTCGCCCAACGGGCCGTCCAACTGGTTGCGGAAAACGGCACTGGAAGATGAATTGCCGTGGATCAGCATGACAGCGGTTCCCTGGCCGCTGGTCTCACGCACCGCGATCTTGCCGTGGCTGGTTTCAAGGGTCTTCTGCGAGATCGTCATTGTCCGCTCCGTCGGGACTTGCCCTGTTTTAATGCAGTTGCGCAGCAAAGCGCCACGGCTTCCATACCTTTGCGGGAACCATCTTCCCGGCCAGGTTGCGTTGAAAAATCCTTTTCAAATAAGAACAATTATGCGT
>NZ_RZTA01000282.1:0-486 GCF_004023115.1 Mesorhizobium sp. M6A.T.Cr.TU.017.01.1.1 | reverse complement strand
GCCATCGCCATGCTGGTCGGTTATGGCGGCACCGGCGGACCGGCGATCGAGGAGCCCGAACCCCAGGCAGCCCTTGCCGCCATCATCTCGTTCTCGGCGCTGTTGATGCTGTTCGTGTTCGATTTCGACCACGAGATAATACGCGCGCTGGTTTCCTCCTACACGGTCGCGCCGGTCAACATCTTCTTCAACCCGCAGGCAGCCCTCGTCGATGTCACCGACACGGTGTCGGACACCTTCTTCCTGGTCATCCGCCTCGGCAGCCCGTTCGTCGCCTATGCCATTCTCGTCAATCTGACGATCGGCTTCGTCAACAAGCTGACCCCGCAGATCCCGATCTATTTCATCTCCCAGCCCTTCATCATCGCCGGCGGCATGATCATCTTCTATTTCGCCGTCGGCACCATGCTGTCGCTGTTCGTCGACGGCTTCGTCGACCTGACGCTGGCGAGATGACCATGAGCACGCGCAAGGACCGCCTGAAGA
>NZ_RZTA01000281.1:0-557 GCF_004023115.1 Mesorhizobium sp. M6A.T.Cr.TU.017.01.1.1 | reverse complement strand
ATACCCGACCCCGGCCGCAATCAACGTGTTGAGGGTAGCCCACAACAACTGTGGCAGGATCTCCCACGTAAAGTCCCAGCGCCAGTTGAATGTCATGCCCTTCCAAGCCTCCGGGCAACCAAGCGTTCCGCCCAGCGCATCATCGGGGTTATGAGGAACCTGGCAAGGATGTAGTAGATAATCAAAGCTGTTCCAAACGCCTGCGCCGACAGATAGGTCGAGGCGTTGATCTGGCGTGTCTGGAACATGAGATCGGCGACCGAGATGAGGGACACCAGGGCGGTTCCCTTGAGAAGCTCGATCAGGAGATTACCCCAAGGCGGAAGCATGATCGCCAGCGCTTGCGGCAATATGATCCTGCGCATCCTCACGCCCTGCGGCATCGACAGCGCGGTTCCCGCCTCCCACTGTCCGCGCGGAACTGACTCAATGGCGCCGCGCACAATCTCGGCGCCATAGGCACCGATATTGAGGCCGACGGATATGTAGCCGGCGGTGAAGTTCGGAAGCGTTATACCAAACAGCGGCAACACGAAGAAAATCCAATATAGCTGCAC
>NZ_RZTA01000280.1:0-560 GCF_004023115.1 Mesorhizobium sp. M6A.T.Cr.TU.017.01.1.1 | reverse complement strand
TCGCCGGAGCGGCGGCCCTGAGAGCCAAATCATGTTCCTGAAGGGTGGCTGTTCCCCGATAGGATGAAGTACGGGCTCACGACTGGACGCCGGGCCCAGCATCAACGGAGAACAGATGACAGAATATATCGGTCTCGACGTGTCGATGAAAGAGACGGCAGTGTCGATCCGCCGTGAAGGCGAACGGATCTGGCGCGGAAAGTGCGCCTCTGATCCCAACATCATTGCCGAGCTTGTCCGCAAGCGGGCGCCTGCCGCAAAGCGCATCGTATTCGAAGCCGGCCCATTGTCGGTGTGGTTCTATCATTCTCTGCGCAGCGCGGGTTGCCAGCAGTCTGCATCGATGCTCGCCATGCCAAAGCTGTGCTTGATATGGCGGCGAACAAGACGGACGCGAACGACGCCGACGGTTTGGCGCAGCTTGCCGAGGTAGGGTTCTTTCGCGAGGTGCGCGTCAAAGGCTTCGACAGCATGTTGACCCGCACGCTCGTGGCAGCCCGCACCCGGCTGGTCCGGATCACCGTCGAGCTTTCCAACCAGATCCGAGGGATCATGAAAAC
>NZ_RZTA01000279.1:0-578 GCF_004023115.1 Mesorhizobium sp. M6A.T.Cr.TU.017.01.1.1 | reverse complement strand
TGCCGAGATCGCCGGCTGCTATTCGGCGTGGGCGTGGTGGCGGCTGGAAAAGTCGCCGCTGTGGCTGGCTCCAGGCCTGGCCTCACTCGCTTTGTTCGCATTCCTGCTGGCGCTGGTAGACATCAGTGCGGCGGGCCGCGCCTATGCCGCCTATGGCGGCATTTACATTGCCGCCTCGCTCGGATGGTTGTGGCTGGTGGAAGGCGTGCGTCCCGACCGTTGGGATATTGCCGGGTCCGCGCTCTGCATCGTCGGCGCCTCGGTCATCCTGCTCGCGCCTCGGGGGGCGTGAGCTATGGAACTGCCTATCCCGCTTCGGCAGGGCGTCGAGCGCCTCCTCGAAAAAGTGCCGCTGCCGACATTGAAGCAGGCGGCAAAGACGCTATCGGACCGCTACCGCGCCGAGTTGCGCGACGGCCGCCTGCACATGGCCGAGGAGACGGCGGTCAAGGCCTATCTGGCGACGCGGCTGCCGGCGACCTACGCCGCCGTCCGTGCCAGCCTTGATGCGGTCAGCGAGGCACGGCCCGACTATGCGCCGAAAACCCTGCTCGATGTCGGCGCTGGCCCTGGCACGG
>NZ_RZTA01000027.1:0-63417 GCF_004023115.1 Mesorhizobium sp. M6A.T.Cr.TU.017.01.1.1 | reverse complement strand
GAGTGCCATGGTCAAGCACAAGCATGCCGATGTCGGTGTCGCGGTCTCGATCCCCGGCGGCCTGATCACGCCGATCATCCGGCGTGCCGACGAAAAGACCCTGTCCGTCATTTCCAATGAGATGAAGGACCTTGCCAGCCGTGCCCGCAGCCGCAAGCTGAAACCGGAAGAATATCAGGGCGGCACCACGGCAGTGTCTAATCTCGGCATGTTCGGCATCAAGGACTTTGCCGCCGTCATCAACCCGCCGCATGCGACGATCCTGGCGGTCGGCGCCGGCGAGGAGCGCGCGGTGGTCAGGAGCGGCGAGATCAAGATCGCCACCATCATGTCGGTGACGCTGTCGACAGATCATCGCGCCGTCGACGGTGCGCTCGGCGCCGAACTGCTCGTCGCCTTCAAGCGCATGATCGAAAACCCGATGGGCATGCTGGTCTAGAAAGGAAAAAGGCGGTGCGGAAATTCTTCACCAGCCTTTTTGCCTTCATCCTTTCCGGTTTGGCCGGCGGATTGGTGGCGCAGGGGCTCGCCGTCGCCACTGATGCCGACGTAGAGTACATCCTTGTGTTCATGATCTCGCCTCTCGTCACCATCCTCGTGACGGTCGCCCTCTTCATCGCGCAGTTTATGTCGAACCCGCAAAGCGCGATAAACCTGACGTCGCTTATCGCGGTTGCGTTTTTTGTGCTCGTCGGGGTTGGCCTGATTACCTGGACTTTTTCCCAGCCACCCGGAAAGAGCCAGTGGTCGAGCGATCTTCCCATTGTCGCCGGCCTCGTCCTGCCGGGCCTCGCCACGGTGTTGGTCCAGTGGCTGTTCGTGGGCTGGCGGGTAAAGCGCGCACAAGCAGGATTTGGCAGGAGCGGGGCAAACGCATGAAAACAGTCCTTTGCTACGGCGACTCGCTGACCTGGGGCTACGATGCGGCAAGCCTGGATCGCCACCCGCTCGAGGACCGCTGGCCGAGCGTGCTGCAGGCGGCGTTGGGAGGCGGTATCGAAGTCATTGCCGAAGGCTTGAACGGCCGCACAACGGCTTTCGACGATCATCTGGCCGGCGCCGACCGTAACGGCGCTAGAGTGCTGCCGACGATCCTGATGACGCATGCGCCGATCGACCTGATCATCATCATGCTCGGCGCCAACGACATGAAGCCGTGGATCCACGGCAATCCGGTCGCCGCTAAGCAAGGCATCGAGCGCCTGATCGATATCGTGCGCGGGCACGACTACCCGTTCGACTGGCCGGCGCCGCAGATCCTGATCGTCGCGCCGCCCGCGGTCAGCCGTACGGAAAACGCCGAATTCAAGGAAATGTTCGCCGGCGGCGATGAAGCCTCGAAGCGGCTGGCACCACAATATTCCGCCCTCGCCGACGAGGCCGGCTGCGGCTTCTTCGATGCCGGAACGGTGGCGACGACTACGCCGCTCGACGGCGTGCATCTCGATGCCGAAAACACGCGAAACATTGGCAAGGCGCTGGCACCGCTGGTGCGCGTGATGTTAGCGACATGATAGTCAATGCATTTCTGATCATTGGCATTTGGTTGGCTGTGCATTGGCAGGGCCGCCGAAGTCGGCTTCTCGCAGGTTACGCATTTCTGGGGCTCTGGGTTTCCGACGCCCTTTCGATACTGGTGCATGAGCCAGCTTTCGCGCCTTTAATACTGAGGTACGAGCCAATTTCGATACCGAAGCCTTCTTTCGGTGAAGCCTCGCTTCAATAAGGACCACAAAATGGCTGAGAATTACGACGTCATCATCATCGGCTCCGGCCCCGGCGGCTACGTCACGGCGGTGCGTTCAGCCCAGCTCGGCTTCAAGACGGCGATCGTCGAGCGCGAGCATCTCGGCGGCATCTGCCTTAACTGGGGCTGCATCCCGACAAAGGCGCTGCTGCGCTCGGCCGAGATCATGCATTATTCGAATCATCTGAAGGACTATGGATTGAAGATCGACGGCAAGGTCAGCGTCGACACCGCTGCCGTCGTCGACCGCTCGCGGAAGGTCTCGCTGCGGCTGAACGGTGGCGTCGCCTTCCTGATGAAGAAGAACAAGGTCGACGTCATCTGGGGCGAAGCCAAGCTCTCCAGGCCCGGTGAGGTTGTTGTTTCGAAATCCTCCAAGAAGCCGATGGAGCCGCAGCCGCCGGCGCCCAAGGGCGTCAAGGGCGAGGGCACCTACACCGCAAAGCACATCATTCTTGCCACCGGCGCCAGGCCGCGTGCGCTGCCCGGCATCGAGCCTGACGGCAAACTGATCTGGACCTATTTCGAGGCGATGGTGCCGAAGGAGATGCCGAAGTCGCTGCTGGTGATGGGTTCGGGCGCGATCGGCATCGAATTCGCTTCGTTCTACCGCACCATGGGCGCCGAGGTGACGGTGGTCGAGCTGCTGCCGGCGGTAATGCCGGTCGAGGACGCCGAGGTCTCGAAATTCGCGCAGAAGCAGTTCGAGAAGCAAGGCATGAAGATCATTCTCGAAGCCAAGGTGACCAAGGTCGAGAAGGGCGCGAACTCGGTTACCGCGCATGTCGAGATGAAGGACGGCAAGGTCGAGAAGATCACCGCGGATCGGATGATCTCGGCCGTCGGCGTGCAGGGCAACATCGAGAATCTCGGCCTCGAAGCGCTCGGTGTGAAGACCGACCGCGGCTGCGTTGTCGTCGACGGCTACGGCAAGACCAATGTGCCCGGCATCTATGCGATCGGCGATGTCGCTGGCCCGCCCATGCTCGCCCACAAGGCCGAACATGAAGGCGTGGTCTGCGTGGAAAAGATCGCCAACTTTCCAGGCGTTCACGCCACTGACAAGCTGAAGATTCCGGGCTGCACCTATTGCAACCCGCAGGTATCCTCCGTCGGCCTGACCGAAGCGAAGGCGAAGGCCGAGGGCAAGGACATCCGCGTCGGCCGCTTCCAGTTCGCCGCCAACGGCAAGGCCATCGCGCTCGGCGAGGACCAGGGCTTCGTCAAGACCATTTTCGACAAGAAAACCGGGCAGTTGCTTGGCGCGCATATGGTTGGCGCCGAAGTGACTGAGCTGATCCAGGGTTTTGTCGTGGCGATGAATCTGGAGACCACCGAGGAAGAACTGATGCACACGATTTTCCCGCACCCAACGCTGTCGGAGATGATGAAGGAAAGCGTCCTAGACGCCTATGGCCGCGCGCTGAACGCATGATAAATCGGCCGCTTGAGGCTCAACACGCGAGAGCCAAGGAACTCGACGGCAAGGTAATTCGTTTCCGGATGCATTCATCACACAAGGATAGGGCATATGGACGTGAACGGCGTGGGCTGGGTAGCAGCGATCATCATCGGCGGTTTGGCAGGATGGCTTGCCGAGATGTTCATGAAGAGCAACACCGGCATCCTGATGAACATCATTCTTGGCATCGTTGGCGCGATCGTGCTGAATGCCATCCTGCAGGCGCTCAACATCGGCGCCTTCGGCGCCGGCTGGATCGCCTATCTGATCACCGGCTTCATCGGTGCCTGCCTGCTGATCTGGGTAGGGCGCATGGTGCGCCGTTAGTTGCTGAACTCTTGCCATGCGAACGCGGCTGTGGCGGCATGCGCCGCCGCGGCCTTTTTCTTTGCAGCGAAAAGTCTTAGATGACTTGTGAAAAGCGAACGTCGGACAGGCGATCGCCAACGAACCGGATTTCAGATGGTCACCGTCCTCGACACGATCGCCAATGCGCCGCGCCTGCGGCATCCTGAAAAGGCGCACAAGCCCGACCAGGACGTGCTGCGCAAGCCCGACTGGATCCGCGTCAAGGCGCCGATGTCGAAAGGCTATGCCGAGACGCGCGAGATCGTGAAGTCGCACAAGCTGGTGACGGTGTGCGAAGAGGCCGGCTGCCCCAATATCGGCGAATGCTGGGAAAAGAAGCACGCCACCTTCATGATCATGGGCGAAATCTGCACGCGCGCCTGCGCCTTCTGCAACGTGGCTACCGGTATACCGACCGCGCTCGATCCCGATGAACCGGCCCGTGTCGCACACGCCGTCAAGCAAATGGGCCTGACCCATGTCGTCATCACCTCAGTCGACCGCGACGATCTCGCCGACGGCGGAGCTCAGCACTTTGCCGAGGTCATCCGCGCCATCAGGGCGGCAACGCCGTCGACGACGATCGAAATCCTGACGCCCGACTTCCTGCGCAAGGAAGGCGCGCTGGAGATCGTGGTGGCGGCGAAGCCCGACGTTTTCAACCATAATCTGGAGACCGTGCCGTCGAACTATCTGACGGTCCGGCCGGGCGCCCGCTATTTCCATTCGATCAGGCTGTTGCAGCGGGTCAAGGAGCTCGATCCGTCGATCTTCACCAAATCCGGCATCATGGTTGGCCTTGGCGAGGAGCGGAACGAGATCCTGCAGCTGATGGACGATCTGCGTTCGGCCAATGTCGACTTCATGACCATCGGCCAGTACCTGCAGCCGTCGAAGAAGCACCATCCGGTTATCCGCTTCGTCACGCCGGAGGAATTCAAGTCCTTCGAGACCATCGGCAAGACCAAGGGCTTCCTGCTGGTGGCGTCAAGCCCGCTGACGCGCTCGTCGCACCATGCCGGCGACGATTTCGCCAGGCTGCGCGCGGCGCGCGAAGCGTTTCTCAGAAAGTCCGCCTAACACACTGGTTTCATGCCGCAATTCGAAGCCCATCGTCGCGTTTCCCATACGCCGGAGCAGATGTTTGCTCTGGTTGCCGATGTCGAATCCTATCCACAATTCCTGCCGCTTTGCGAGGCGCTGACGGTTCGCTCGCGCAAGGAACGCAACGGCCGCACACTGCTCATCGCCGACATGAGCATCGGCTACAAGGCGATCCGCGAGACTTTCACCACGCAGGTGCTGCTAAAGCCTGACGAGAACGCCATCGACGTAAAATACATCGACGGTCCGTTCAAATATTTGAGCAATGCCTGGCGGTTCGAGCCGGCCGACGGCGGTTGCAACGTCTGCTTCTTCATCGACTACGAATTCAAGAGCCGTATTCTGGGCGCGGTGATGGGAACGATGTTCGATCGCGCCTTCCGCATGTTCTCCGAGGCGTTCGAGAAGCGCGCCGACGTCATCTATGGGCCAGCGCCAGCAGCCTGATCCGCAGCGAGTGCGCGCAAGCCCAGTTCAAGCGCATGCTTGACCGTCGCCTGGCGGATGAAATTGCGGCCTTTGTCGGTGAACAACTGACATTCGCTGACGACCGGCCGACCAGTCAAGGCGACACCGAACCAGACCAGGCCGACGGGCTTTTCCGTCGAGCCGCCGCCTGGACCGGCAATGCCGGTGACGGCGAGGGTCAGTCCGGCGCGCGAACGGGTCAGGGCGCCCTGCGCCATCTCGATCGCCGTTTCCCGCGAGACCGCGCCATGCGCCTCAAGCGTGGCGGCGGAAACGCCGAGCATCTCCGTCTTGGCCTCGTTGGAATAGGTGATGAAACCCCGGTCGACCACCGTGGAAGAGCCGGCGATGTCGGTCAGGGCGGCGATGATCATGCCGCCGGTGCAGCTCTCGGCCGTCGCCAGCATGATGTCGCGCTGCTGGCAGGCTTGAAGCAGGGCATCTGCGAGATCGTTGTTGCTCATTCGGGGACATCCCCTGGAAATACGACACTGGCGGTCGCGATGGCGGCTATCCCTTCCTCGCGGCCGACAAAGCCGAGCCTTTCGTTGGTTGTCGCCTTGATCGAGACACGGTTCCGGGAAATTCCCAGCATTGCCGAAAGGGTTTCTGTCATTGCTTCGCGATGCGGGCCGACCCGTGGCGCCTCGCAGATCAGCGTTATGTCGGCATTTGCGATGCGCCCGCCGCGCGCGCGCACCAGTCTCGCCGCATGTTCGACGAAGATCCGCGAGGCCGCGCCCTTCCACTGCGGATCCGATGGCGGGAAATGCGTGCCGATGTCGCCGGCGCCGCAGGTGGCGAGCAGCGCGTCGGTCAAGGCGTGCAGGCCGACGTCGGCGTCCGAATGGCCGGACAGTTTCTTGTCGTGCGGGATGGAGACGCCGCACAGGATGACATGGTCACCGGGCTCGAACGCATGAACGTCGTAGCCATTGCCGGTGCGGATGTCTGGAAAGCGCGGCCGTTCGCCGGAAAGCCGCTGATCCGCCATCGAAATATCTCTTGCCCAGGTGAGTTTGACATTATCCGGCGAGCCCGGAACGATTTTCACCGGAATATGTGCCCACTCGGCGATCGCGGCATCGTCGGTGAAGTCCGCCTTGCCGAGATGATGGGCCTTTTCGTGGGCGGCCAGGATTGGCCAGAACGGAAAGCCTTGCGGCGTCTGGGCTGCATGAAGCCCGTTCCTGGAAACCGTCTCGCCGATCATGCCGGCGGCCGATTCACGTTTCAGCGTGTCGGCGACTGGTAGGGCAGGCAGCGCTGCCTGGCGCTCGCCGATGGCGGCGATCGTACGATCTATCAATTCCGCGTCGACGAAAGGGCGAACGGCATCATGGACCAGAACCTGGCCCGGCGCATGGCCTCTCAGCGCAAGCAGCCCGAGCCGAACGGAGTCTTGCCTGGACGCGCCACCCGTTACCGTGACGACCCGATCGGCGTTGGCTCCGGCGGCGCTGCGAAAAAGCGCGCTGTCGTCGGCATGGATGGCGACGACGACGGGACCGATTCTCGGATGCGCCAAAAACACGTCCAGTGTGCGCGCGATGACGGCACGGCCACCGATCCTTTGGTATTGCTTTGGCCCGTCGGCCTGACCCGCGCGCGCGCCGCGGCCGGCAGCGACAATAACGACTGCAACTTTGTTGTCCGCCGCCGAGGCTTGCTTTTCGCTTGCATCTGTCATGCCGAGACGCTTAGCGCATGATCCCGAAAAGTGGAATCGCTTTTCGGAAGAGATCATGCGCAGATGCAAAGTGCCCAAGGCGTCCTTCCCAAAGAAGCACGGCGCTTGGGCGCGGTAGGGGCTGAAGGCCGGCATTTTTCCTAAATGCGCCTTAATGCGACGTCATTGCGCGTTGCACTTCGCTATCATTCTGGCTAGAGAATGTGCAGCAATTAAAAATGCTTGGTTTTTGTGCATGCTTGACCTGACCAAATTGGCTTCGCCGCTGGACGTGGGAAGTGTGAGAATCCGCAATCGCGCCTTCCTCGCGCCCATGTCGGGTATATCAGATGAGCCGTTCCGGCAGCGTGCCTATGCGCACGGCGCCGGGTTGGTCGTGTCGGAGATGGTGGCGAGCGGCGAGCTTGCCAAAGGCAGGGCCGGTTGCGGCTTGCGCATCCGTCATTCCGGGCTGCCTGTTCACATGGTGCAGCTTGCCGGCCGTGAGGCGGCGCACATGGCCGAGGGCGCCCGTATAGCCGCGGGCGAGGGCGCCGACATCATCGACATCAACATGGGCTGCCCGGCCAAGAAGGTGACGGGCGGCTATGCCGGTTCGGCGCTGATGCGCGATCTCGATCACGCTTTGTCGCTGATCGAGGCGGTGGTCGGCGCGGTCGAGGTGCCGGTCACGGTCAAGATGCGGCTCGGCTGGGACGAAAGCGCGCTCAACGCGCCGATGCTAGCGCGCCGCGCTGAGCAGGCGGGCGTCAAGATGGTGACAGTGCATGGCCGCACGCGCTGCCAGTTCTACCAGGGCAAGGCCGACTGGCGCGCCATCGCACGCGTAAAGCAGGCTGTGTCGATACCGGTCGTTGCCAATGGCGATGTCGGCTCGCTGGCCGAGGCAGCAATGATCCTCGACCAGTCGGGCGCCGACGCGGTGATGATCGGCCGCGCGCATTATGGCGCGCCGTGGACGGCAGGCAGCATCGCGACAGCCGCGGCAAAGAAGGCAACGCCCGGCGTGCCTGAAAGCCCTGAAGTGTTGGCCGACTATGTCGTTGCCCACTACGAGGACATGCTGACGCTCTACGGCACCGAAAGCGGCGTGCGCCAGGCGCGCAAGCATCTTGGCTGGTATCTCGACCGCCACGCCGCTGGCGTCGCTGATGAGCAGCGAAAGGCCATCCTCACCTCCTTCGAGCCCGTCCGCGTCATTGCCGCGTTGCGCGAGGTGCTTTCACACGCTCCCGAGGCGATGAACCTGCGGGGCGCGGCATGAATGCCACCGTTACACAGAGCACGGATATGGCGGACGCCGCCCACATCGTGCTCAACACCATCCGCCGCCCGGTGATCATGGTCGATGCGGAAGGGTTCATCACCTTCGCCAACGCCGATGCCGAGGATTTCTTCCGCTCGAGCGCGACCATGCTCGCCCGTAACACACTACCCAAGCTCATTCCCTTCGGCAGCCCGTTGCTGACGCTTGTCGACCAGGTGCGCGAGCGCCGGGCACCCGTCAACGAATATCGGGTCGATGTGTCGTCGCCGCGCCTTGGCATTGAGAAAGTTGTCGATCTCTATGTCGCCCCGGTGTCGGAATTTCCGGGTTCCGTCGTGGTGATGTTCCAGGAGCGATCGATGGCCGACAAGATCGATCGGCAGATGACGCATCGCGGCGCGGCACGCTCGGTGACCGGCTTGGCCGCGATGCTTGCCCACGAGATCAAGAACCCGCTATCCGGCATACGGGGTGCTGCCCAGCTGCTCGAACTGTCTGCTTCCGATGAAGATCGCGCGCTGACCCGGCTGATCACCGACGAGACCGACCGCATCGTCTCGCTGGTCGATCGCATGGAGGTGTTTTCCGACGAGCGGCCGATCGACCGCTATCCGGTCAATATTCATGTCGTGCTCGACCATGTGAAGGCGATTGCCAAGAACGGTTTTTCCAAGCGGATCAAGATATTGGAGGATTATGATCCATCATTGCCTCCGGTTTTTGCCAATCGTGATCAGCTCATCCAGGTGTTCCTCAACCTGGTCAAGAATGCTGCCGAGGCCATTGGCGGCGATCCGCAAGGCGAGATCACCCTGTCAACCGCGTTCCGGCCGGGCATACGTGTCTCCGTTCCGGGATCGCAAGGCCGCGTGTCGCTGCCGCTCGAATTCTGCGTGCGCGACAACGGCTCCGGCGTTTCCGAAGATATCCTGCCGATCCTGTTCGATCCCTTCATCACCACCAAGCCGAACGGGTCGGGGCTTGGTCTTGCGCTGGTCGCGAAAATAGTCGGCGAGCATGGCGGCATCATCGAATGCGATTCGACGCCGCGCGGAACCACTTTCCGCATTCTGATGCCAGCCTGGAAAGAAACGCCGTTCGGCACAGACGATGATGGCGAAGGAGACCGCAAATGACGGTTCGCGGCAATATTCTCGTCGCCGACGACGATGCGGCCATCCGCACCGTCCTCAACCAGGCGCTTTCGCGCGTCGGCCATGAGGTGCGCGTGACGTCCAACGCCTCGACGCTGTGGCGCTGGGTGGCGGCGGGTGAGGGCGATCTCGTCATCACCGACGTGGTCATGCCGGACGAGAACGCCTTCGACATGCTGCCGCGCATCAAGAAGGCGCGACCGGAACTGCCCGTCATCGTCATGAGCGCCCAAAATACGTTCATGACCGCGATTCGCGCCTCCGAGACCGGCGCCTACGAATATCTGCCGAAACCGTTCGACCTGACCGAGCTTCTCAACATCGTCAACCGGGCGCTTTCCGAACCCCGACGGCCAAAGATAGATGCGCGGGCGGACGAGCCGCCGGAAACGATGCCGCTGGTCGGCCGTTCGGCCGCCATGCAGGATATCTACCGCATGCTGGCGCGCATGATGCAGACCGACCTGACGGTGATGATTTCAGGCGAATCGGGCACCGGCAAGGAGCTGGTGGCACGCGCGCTGCACGAATACGGCCGCCGCCGCGGCGGGCCCTTCGTTGCGATCAACATGGCGGCGATCCCGCGCGACCTGATCGAATCGGAACTGTTCGGGCACGAGAAGGGCGCCTTCACCGGCGCGCAGAACCGCTCCACCGGCCGTTTCGAGCAGGCCGAAGGCGGCACGCTCTTCCTCGACGAGATCGGCGACATGCCGATGGAAGCGCAGACGCGCCTGCTGCGTGTCCTGCAGCAGGGCGAATACACCACGGTCGGCGGCCGCACGCCGATCAAGACCGACGTGCGCATCGTCGCCGCTACCAACAAGGATCTGCGCACGCTGATCAATCAGGGGCTTTTCCGCGAGGATCTCTTCTATCGCCTGAACGTCGTGCCGCTAAGGCTGCCGGCGCTGCGCGAGCGGTCCGAGGACGTTCCGGATCTCGTGCGGCACTTCTTCAAGCTCGGTGCCAGCGAGGGCCTGCAGACCAAGCGCATTTCCACCGGCGGCATCGAGCTGATGAAGCGCTATCCGTGGCCCGGCAACGTGCGCGAGCTCGAAAACCTTGTCCGCAGGCTGGCCGCGCTCTATTCGCAGGATGAGATTTCCGCCGAGATCATCGAGGCGGAACTGAAGACCGGCGAGAGGCCGGTCGTTCCCGGTGGCGGCAACCTCATTCCCGACGACCTGTCCATCGGCCAGGCGGTGGAACATTTCCTGCAGCGGTATTTTGCGTCATTCGCCGGCGATTTGCCGCCTGCCGGCCTCTATCAGCGCATTCTCTCCGAGGTCGAATATCCGCTGGTGCTGGCCTCGATGACGGCAACCCGCGGCAATCAGATCAAGGCTGCGGAACTCCTGGGCCTCAACCGCAACACGCTGCGCAAGAAGATCCGCGAACTCGGCGTCAACGTCTACAAATCGACCAGGCAGGCTTAGAGCGAGGCACGTTCCATTCGGACGTACAAAGTTCGCTCTGACGCATTGAGTTTTCGCATCGTGTTTTCCGAAAAATCGATCTCGATTTTCGGGCCGGTGCGATAGAGCGGCGCCTTTTCCGGGGGATCGATCGCCGAAACATTTCCGTCCAGGTCACACTTGTTGCATAATCGCCACAATGCGTTGCATACATCCGACGCAATCACTGGCTCTAGACGGCGACATGGCTTCACAGGCACCGACACTGAGCGAACCGCTTTTTAGCGAACCCGGCACAAGGGAAGGGCGCCGGCTGCTTGCGCTGCCCGGCGTGGTGGCAGTTGCCGGTGCGCTGGTTACGGCGGCGATCTCCTTCGCCATTCTCGTCGGTGCCACGCCGATCACGCCGGACGAGAGGACGACGCTGGCGCTCATCGCCCTCAACGCGGCGTTCATCGTGTTTCTGATTGCGCTGGTCGGTCGCGAAGTGCATCGCATTTTGATGGCGCGCCGGCGCGGCAAGGCGGCGTCGCGGCTGCATGTACGGATCGTCGCGATGTTCGCGCTAGTCGCCGCGATTCCCGCCATCATGGTGGCGATCATCGCGTCGATCACACTCGACATTGGTCTTGATCGCTGGTTCGAGATCCGCACCAAGACGATCGTCAATTCGTCGCTGTCGATCGCCGATGCCTATGTGCAGGAGAACGCGCGCAATCTCCAGGGAACGACCCTGTCGATGGCCTACGATCTCGACGCCTCCCGCACGCTCTATGGCCTCGATAGAACCGGCTTCCTCGACCTCATGAACAAGGAAGCCGTCGGACGCTCGCTGGCCCATGCCGCGCTGGTCAAGCCAGACGGTTCATTCGTCATGAGCGCCAAGACCGACGCCGATTTCGCCATGCCGGAGCCGCCGGAAGGCGCCATGAGCAGTGCCGCCGACGGCAGGCCGGTGCTGATCGAGCCGAAGACGCGCAACATCATGGGCGCCATCGTCAAGCTGCGCGAGATCGAAGGGCTTTATCTCTACACCATCCGCCTGGTCGATCCCGAGGTGATCAAGGCGCGGCAGATTGTCAGGTCCAACACCGACGAATATCGCGGTCTGGAAGCCAATCGCCGCACGTCGCAGGTGGCCTTCGCACTTCCCTACCTGTCGCTGACGCTTATCATCATTCTGTCCGCCATCTGGACCGGCATTGCCGTGGCTGATCGCCTGGTGCGGCCCATCCGCCAGCTCATCGGCGCGGCCGACGAGGTTGCGACCGGCAATCTCGACGTTGCCGTGCCCGTTCGGCCCTCCGACGGCGACGTCGCCTCGCTCGGCGACACCTTCAACAAGATGCTGCTGGAACTGAAATCGCAGCGTAACGAGATTCTGTCCGCCAAGGATTTGATCGACGAGCGGCGGCGTTTTTCGGAAGCCGTGCTTGCCGGCGTCACCGCCGGCGTCATCGGCGTCGATCCCTATGGTATCGTCACCATCGTCAACCGATCGGCCGAAACGATGCTGGCCATTTCCGCCACTGCCGCACTCGGGCAAAATCTCTCCGCCGTGCTGCCGCATGTCGGCCGCGTCTTCGAGATCGGCCGCAAGTCGGGAAAGCCTGTCCACCGCGAGCAGGTGACCTTCTATCGCGCCGGCACGGAGCGGACCTTCAACGTGCAGATCACGGTCGAGGCCGGCGACGACGGTTCGGAGGAGAAATCCTATGTCGTGACGGTCGACGACATCACCGATCTGGTCCAGGCGCAGCGTTCCTCGGCATGGGCGGATGTGGCGCGGCGCATCGCCCACGAGATCAAGAACCCGCTGACACCGATCCAGCTTTCCGCCGAGCGCATCAAGCGCCGTTACGGCAAAGTCATCACCGAAGACCGCGAGGTTTTCGATCAGTGCACCGACACGATCATCAGGCAGGTGGAGGATATCGGCCGCATGGTCGACGAGTTCTCCGCTTTCGCACGCATGCCCAAGCCCGAAATGAAGGCCCTCGATTTGCGCGAGTCGTTGCGCGAAGCCTCGTTCCTCGTCGAAGTGAGCCGCGCCGATATCACCTTCGAGCGCGTATTCGGCAACGAACCGCTCAAGGGCACTTTCGACAGCCGCCTGATGGCGCAGGCTTTTGGCAATATTATCAAGAACGCAGCCGAGGCGATCGACGGACTTGATCAAAAGGACCGCTCGCACGGCATAATCCGGATTCAAGCCGGGCGCCAGAATGGCGCGATTCGCATTGACGTCATCGACAATGGCAAGGGCTTGCCGCGCGAGAATCGTCAGCGATTGCTCGAGCCTTACATGACGACACGCGAGAAGGGCACGGGGCTTGGCCTCGCTATCGTCAAGAAGATAGTGGAAGACCATGGCGGCCGGCTCGAACTGCATGACGCGCCGGTGGATTTCCACGGCGGGCGAGGCGCGATGATCAGCATCATCCTGCCGCTTGCCGCCACCGTGCCGTCGAGCGGCGAAGGCAGGACGGAACACGAAAGAGAAACTGAAAAGGTCGGTAATGGCGTCTGACATTCTCATCGTCGATGACGAGGAAGACATCCGCGAACTTGTCGCCGGTATCCTGAGCGACGAAGGTCACGAAACCCGCACGGCATTCGATGCCGACAGCGCCCTCGCGGCGATCGCCGACCGGGCGCCGAGGCTGATTTTCCTCGACATTTGGCTGCAAGGCTCACGTCTGGACGGACTGGCGCTGCTGGACGAGATCAAGACGATGCATCCGAGCCTGCCCGTGGTGATGATCTCGGGCCACGGCAACATCGAAACAGCGGTCTCAGCCATACGTCGCGGCGCCTATGACTTCATCGAGAAGCCGTTCAAGGCCGACAGGCTGATCCTCATCGCCGAGCGTGCGATTGAAACCTCGAAACTGAGACGCGAGGTTTCGGACCTCAAGCTGCGCAGCGGCGAAACCTTCGACCTGATCGGCATGTCGTCGGCGATGAGCCAGTTGCGCCAGACTATCGAGCGCGTCGCGCCGACCAATAGCCGCGTCATGATCATCGGCCCGTCCGGGTCGGGCAAGGAACTCGCGGCACGCGCTATCCACACGCTGTCGGCGCGCAAGGGGGCACCGTTCGTCACGCTTAGCGCTGCCAACATCACGCCCGAACGCATGGAGGTCGAGCTGTTCGGCACCGAATCAAACGGTGTCGAACGCAAGGTCGGCGCGCTTGAGGAAGCCCATCGCGGCATTCTCTACATCGACGAAGTGGCCGACATGCCGCGCGAAACGCAAAACAAGATTCTGCGTGTGCTGGTCGAACAGCAGTTCGAGCGGGTAGGGGGCACCAAGCGGGTCAAGGTCGATGTCCGAATCATTTCATCGACCTCGCAGAACCTGGAGGCGATGATCGCCGACGGTCGTTTCCGGGAGGATCTATATCACCGCCTGGCGGTGGTTCCGGTGATGGTACCGGGACTGGCCGAACGGCGGGAGGACATTCCCTATTTGGTCGACAATTTCATGAAGCAGATCGCCCGCCAGGCCGGCATCCGGCCGCGGCGCATCGGCGACGACGCGCTGGCGGTACTGCAGGCGCACAACTGGCCGGGCAACGTCCGCCAGTTGCGCAACAATGTCGAGCGGCTGATGATCCTGGCGCGCGGCGACGATATCGATGCGCCGATCACCGCCGACCTCTTGCCTGCCGAGATCGGCGATGTCATGCCGCGCACGCCAAACCAATCCGATCAGCACATCATGGCGCTGCCGCTGCGTGAGGCGCGCGAACAGTTCGAAAAGGATTATCTGATCGCCCAGATCAACCGTTTTGGCGGCAACATCTCGAAAACGGCCGAGTTCATCGGCATGGAACGCTCGGCGCTTCACCGCAAGCTGAAGTCGCTGGGCGTCTGATAGCCAATCCAATGGTGGCCTACGCAATTATCGGTTACGGCGCTGGCGGAATCGCATAAGAAAGCGCCGCGCGTCTTTTGGGACGCGCAAAGGACGCTGTAGCATTTTGATTTTTGCGCATGACCCATGCGCTGACTTCTCCAGGGGTGACCTCATGCCGCGCATTGCCTATGTGAACGGGCGCTATGTCGCTCACGGCGACGCTTTCGTCCATATCGAGGACCGCGGCTATCAGTTCGCCGATGGCGTCTACGAGGTTTGCGAGGTGGCGCGCGGCTTCATCGTCGATATGCCTCGCCATCTCGGACGGCTGAACCGCTCGCTGACCGAATTGTCGATCGACTGGCCGGTCACGCGGGGCGTGTTGCCGATTATTTTGCGCGAGGTGGTCCGCCGCAACCATGTCACCGATGGCTTGGTCTATCTTCAGGTGACGCGTGGCGTCGCCAGCCGTGACTTTATTTTTCCGGCGGCGGGCACGAAGCCGTCGCTGGTGGTGACCGCCAGGAAAGCCGACCCCGCTGCTGCCGCGAAGAGGGCCGAAAGCGGTATCAAGGTTATCACCGTGCCGGAGAATCGTTGGGACCGGGTAGATATCAAGTCGGTCGGCCTGTTGCCAAATGTGCTCGCCAAGCAGAAGGCTAAGGAAGCCGGCGCCCAGGAGGCCTGGTTCGTCGATGCCGACGGCACCGTCAAGGAAGGTGGATCGTCGAATGCCTGGATCATCACCAGGGATGGCGTGCTGGTGACGCGTCCGGCCGAGCACGGCATCCTGCGCGGCATCACCCGCACCACGCTGTTCGAGGTAGCCGCCAAGCTCGGCCTGAAAATCGAGGAGCGCGGCTTTTCGGTCGCCGAGGCCAAGGCCGCGCGCGAGGTTTTCATCAGCTCCGCGACCACGATCGCCATGCCGATCGTGGCGATCGACGGTGCACCCGTCGCTAACGGCCATCCGGGCTCGATAACACTTTCCTTGCGGCAAGCCTTTTTTGACGTTGCGGAAAAAAGTCCAGCCTGATAACCGCACAGGTGGAATGAACATCAATATATCTCGTTCTGCTTGTCGTTATTGACGGCAAGATGGTGTTTGCGTGCTTGACACGTGCCGGGTAATTTGGCGCATTGAGTTGCAAACCGAAGGGGATCGGCGAAAGACAAGAACAATGGCGGAACGATCGCAAAATCTTCAGGACCTGTTCCTGAATTCAGTTCGCAAAAGCAAGAACCCACTCACCATCTTTCTCATCAACGGCGTGAAGCTGACCGGTGTGGTCACTTCGTTCGACAATTTCTGTGTTCTGCTGCGTCGAGACGGCCATTCCCAGCTCGTCTACAAGCACGCCATTTCCACGATCATGCCGAGCCAGCCGGTTCAGATGTTCGATGGTGAGGAAAGCCAGGGCGCCTGATTGGCACGTAGGAAAGACGCGGACCGCAGCGTTCGCGAAAAATCAGCATATCAGCCGGGGACGGAAGCCGAAGGCCCGACCCGGGCTGTGGTTATCGTGCCTGTGCTTACCCGCCAGCCGCGCAGCGACGAAGACACGAATCGTCCGCGCTTGACGCGTTCCGCCGAGGCCCGCCACAACGAGGCGGTTGGCCTTGCCCAAGCCATTGACCTCGACCCGATCCATACCGCGGTGGTGACCGTCAACGATCCGCGCCCGGCGACCTTGCTCGGCAGCGGCAAGGTCGCGGAGTTCGCCGAGATCGTCAAACAGGGCCATGCCGAACTGGTCATTGTCGACCATCCGCTGACGCCGGTGCAGCAGCGCAATCTGGAAAAAGAGTTGAACGCCAAAGTGCTGGATCGCACCGGGCTGATCCTGGAAATTTTCGGCGAGCGCGCGCGGACCAAGGAAGGCACGCTGCAGGTTGATCTTGCGCACCTCAACTATCAGAAGGGCCGGCTCGTGCGAAGCTGGACTCACCTCGAGCGCCAGCGCGGCGGCGCTGGCTTTCTCGGCGGCCCTGGCGAAACGCAGATCGAATCGGATCGCCGCGCCCTGCAGGACAAGATCAAGAAGCTGAAGCTCGAGCTGGAAACAGTGCGGCGCACCCGTGACCTGCACCGCGCCAAGCGCAAGAAGGTGCCTTTCCCGGTGGTGGCGATCGTCGGCTACACCAATGCCGGCAAGTCGACGCTGTTCAACAAACTGACCGGAGCAGGGGTGCTGGCCGAGGACATGTTGTTTGCCACGCTCGACCCGACACTGCGTCGGGTGCGGCTGCCGCACGGCACGCCGGTCATCCTTTCGGACACGGTCGGTTTCATTTCGGACCTGCCGACGCATCTGATCGCGGCCTTCCGGGCCACGCTGGAAGAGGTGGTCGAGGCCGATCTCGTCATCCATCTGCGCGATATTTCGGACCCCGACACGGCCGCCCAGGCCGAGGATGTCGAGCGGATCCTTGCCGATCTCGGCGTCGATGCCGGCGACAGCAAGCGCGTCATCGAAGTGTGGAACAAGATTGACCTGCTCGACGAAGGCAACAGGGCTCGGCTTCTTGCCGATGGCGCCGATGGCAACAAGACGCCGCCGATTGCCATATCGGCCGCCACCGGCGAGGGCATCGATGTGCTGAAGGCGATCATTGAGACAAGAGTTTCAGGCGAGCTGGAAACGCTGACCATCACGCTCAAGCCTGAGCAGCTCGGGCTCGTCGACTGGCTCTACCGCAATGGCAACGTCGTCTCGCGCACCGACAATGAAGATGGCGGCGTGACCGTCGCGCTCAAGGCGACGCAAAGCGCGCATGAAGAGATAGAAAGCCGATTGCACCGTAAAAACAACGGATAGTCGCTGTTACTTCGCGCTCTTGGCTTGCTGCCAAAACGCCTCCATCTCGTCGAGCGAGGCCTTTTCCAGCGTGTTTCCGGACGCTTCCAGCGCTTGCTCGACGTAGTGGAACCGCGACCGGAATTTCTCGTTGGTGCCGCTGAGCGCCGCTTCGGAATCGACCTTGAGATGACGCCCGAGATTGACGACGGCAAACAGCATGTCGCCGAACTCGTCCTTGATCGAAGCCGTATCGCCCTTGGCCAAGGCCCCGCGCAACTCGCCGATCTCTTCCTCTATCTTGTCGAGGATCGGCGTGGCCTCGCTCCAGTCGAAGCCGACGCGGGCAGCTTTCTCCTGCAGCTTGAGCGCCCGGGTCAAAGCGGGCAGGGCGACCGGTACGCTGTCCAGAAAACCCTTGCCGTGATCCTCCGGATCGTGCCCGCGGGCGAGGCGGGCGCTGCGTTTCTCAGCCTTCTCCTCGGCCTTGCTCTTTTCCCACATACCCTTGGCCATGCCGGCGCTGCGCGCCTTCTCATCGCCGAAGACATGCGGGTGGCGGCGGATCATTTTCGTGGTGATGGCCTGGACCACGTCGCCAAAAGCGAATTCACCAGCCTCCTCGGCCATCTGCGCGTGGTAGACGACCTGCAGCAGAAGGTCGCCGAGCTCGTCGCGCAGATCGTCCAGGTCGCCGCGCGCGATGGCGTCCGCCACCTCGTAGGCTTCCTCGATCGTGTAAGGCGCGATGGTCGAGAAATCCTGCTCGATGTCCCACGGACAGCCGGTTTCCGGGGCCCGCAGCGCCGCAATGATCTCAATCAGCCGGGAAATGTCCTTCGAAGGTTTCATCGGCCGGATGCTAGCCTGCGTCCGACCGCGTAGCCAACGCCGTCGGACGGCGAGGGGCGATTGTCCACAGCGCTGCTCAACGCCTCAGTCGAGCACGGAGACGATCGCCTTGGCGAGCGCGTCCATACCGTCTTCCGGCAGACCGGCGACATTGATGCGGCTGTCACCGACCATATAGACGCCGTGCTCGGCGCGCAGCCGCTCGACCTGCGCTTCGGACAGGCCAAGCCGGGAAAACATGCCGCGATGGCTGGCGACGAAATCGAAGCGATCGGAATTGGACTGCCGCCGCAGCGCTTCGGCGAACTGCACCCGAAGCCGCAGCATGCGCAGGCGCATCTCCTCTAGCTCCGCTTCCCAGTCGGCGCGCAGCGTGGCGTCTTCAAGCACAGTGCGCACCGCGGCCGCGCCATGGTCCGGCGGCATCGAGTACATGGCGCGCGCCGCCGACAGCATCTGGCTCATTGCCACATCCGCCTGCGCGCCGTCTTTAGCCAGGATCATCGCCGCGCCGACACGGTCGCGATACACGGCAAAGTTTTTCGAGCAGCTCGAGGCAACGACCATCTCCGGAACTTTTTCAGCCAGCAGGCGCAAGCCGGCGGCGTCTGCGTCCAGGCCTTCGCCAAAGCCCTGATAAGCAATGTCGACAAACGGCAGCAGGCCGCGCTCGACGACAAGGTCGGCTATTTCAGCCCACTGCGCGATGTCCAGATTGGCGCCTGTCGGATTGTGGCAGCAACCATGCAGCAGCACTACGTCGCCGCTCTTGGCGGTCGCCAGCGCGCTCATCATGTCGGCGAAGCAAACAGCACCTGAGGCAGCGTCGAAATAGGGATATTCGCGTATCTGCAAGCCGGCGGCGCGCATCACCGGCATGTGGTTCGGCCATGTCGGGTCCGACAGCCAGATCGTTGCGTCCGATCGCGTCCTCTTGAGCAGCTCAGCCACCAGCCGCAGCGCGCCTGAGCCGCCGGGCGCCTGCGCCGCACGTATGCGTGTAAGCTCGGCCGCAGGGCCAAAGACCAGCCTCGCCATCGCCGTGTTGAAGCCGGTATCGCCGGCAAGGCCGAGATAGGTCTTGGTATCCTGGCTCTGCAGCAATCGCTTTTCGGCTTCGCGCACGGCGCGCATCACCGGCGTCTTGCCATCGCGATCCTTGTAGACGCCGACGCCGAGGTCGACCTTGTCGGGGCGGGGATCGGCGCGATAGAGGCCAATCAAAGCAAGGATCTTGTCGGCTGGGGCAGGCTGAAGATCTTCAAACATCGGCGCGGTTCCGTTGGCGGCGGAGTGATACGCAAATCGGCCGTGCTGCGCCAGCGGTTTTCATTTGCGCCAAGTTGAAAACCGCCAACCGGGACTGGACATAGAAATCCATAGCGTGCCTCGAGGAGAGGCTCGCACCCGGCGAAAGGCCTTGATGGCACGGCGCGTCGCGCCGTTCTATCACGCTGGCTTGAGGGCAGCAGACGGCAAGGCAGCGGCAGGTTGCTGCTTCTTGGCACCCCAACCGATCCGCGGCAACCATTCGAGGTAATAGGCGAAGCCGAACTGCAGCGCGATGCCTGTCGTGATCAGGATCGTGTCGTAGAGCAACCCGCCTGGGCTGACGACCTTCATGACCTGCGCAATCATGGCGAGGATCGTTCCGGCGATGAAGACCGGCAGCGAATGCTTGCCGAGAACCGCGAGCGGGTGTCCGGGCCTGGTCCTCGCCAGGTTGGAAAGCGCCGGGAGCGTCACGATCAGATAGGCGATCGCCAGAATGTGCATGAGCCGCGACAGCGACAGGAATGTCTTATCGAAACCGGTCAGCACGGTAGGCAGGCCGGAGGCCGTCTCGATGCCCCACAGCGGCAGCCGCACCCAAATCAGCGCGCCGACCAGATACCCGACGGCCGCGCTCGTCATCATCCAGTTGAAGCGGATTTCGCCGCCGCGCTTGACATGCAGCATGCCGGCGATCCCGATGACAAACAGAAATTGCCAGGAGAGCGGGTTCAGGAACCAGAAGCCGTCGCCGGGAAAATTCGAAGGCGCGATCTGGAAAATGCCGGCGATGAGCCAGAGGGCAGCGGACGCAGCGAGCATCAGCCGCAGGCTGAACGTGCCGATCCACAGGAAAAGCGGCATCATCAGAAGCACCACGGCATACATGGAAAGAATGTTGTTGTAGCCGATCTGATGCCCGAGCGCGGCGATGCCGAGCAGCGCTTCCGGCGTGTCCTCGATGATCATCTGGATGTTGATCAGCTTCAAAAGATCGGGCCGCGAGAAATGCAGTGCAGCTGCCGAGAAGATCGCCAGCGTCGCCACGGTGGTCATGACGTGGGTGACATAGAGGACACCCGCGCGCCGCCAGGCCTTCAGGGTGATGAGCAACCGGTTTCCCGGCCGGAACTTCTGTCCGTAGGCGAGCCCGACAGCGATACCAGAAATCAGCACGAAGGCTTCGGCCGAATCGGAAAAGCCGAAATTCTTGTGCGTGAAATACTCGAAGACCGTCCCGGGCACATGGTTGACGAAGATCGTCAGTAGCGCTAGCGCGCGGAAGACATCGATGCGGGTATCCCGCTGGGTTGGCGCATTACCTGTCGTGTCGGGGCTTGTCATATCGGGTCGATAATTCGTGGAACAAAGCGGGCCAAAGGACCGTCGGCGAAGGGAAGATTCGGCGGTGAATGTTTCCTGCCTATAACTCGCAAGTGCCCCGAAAAAGATGACACCTTCGCGATTTTCCGCGTCACAAATTAATTCACGTGTAAACATCGAAATCCCCGGCGCCGCTAAGCCGCACGGCGAATTGTGGCGGCTGAGGGGAGGGCCGCTCGGTCGCGGACAAAGAAGCCGCACGCGCGATGGTGAGGCATTGCACCGTTATGTCTGACCTTCCCGGATCGCAAAAAATTCAAAGAGCGGGATTAAAAACCTGCCATGCTCCGTAAACAGGACATGAGAGGGTCGATGCCACGCTTCGATATCATAGGACAGCTTGGTTCCCTGCGGCGCTACGCGCGTTCGCTAACGCGCGACAGCGCCGAGGCAGAGGATCTGGTGCATGACGCGCTGGTGCGCGCCTATGAGCGGCGCGGCACCTTCCGATCCGGCGGAAACCTGCGCGCATGGCTGCTGTCGATCGTCCACAACGCTTTCATTGACGGCTTGCGGTCCCGCAAGTCTGAAGCGGCGCGCGTCGAGCAGGCCGGGTATCTTGCCGACGCCAGTATGCAGGCTCCCCAGGAGCATTCCGTCCGCTTGGCGCAGGTGCGCGAAGCCTTTTTCAAATTGCCGGAAGAGCAGCGCTCGGCGCTGCATCTCGTCGCCATCGAGGGACTTACCTACAGCCAGGCGGCCGAGGCCAGCGGCGTGCCGTTGGGAACGCTGATGTCGCGCATCGGCCGGGCGCGGGCGGCGCTCCGTGAGATGGAGGACAAATTGCCGGCGCGTGTGAAAAGCCACCTCAGGATCGTGGGAGGCCCGTGATGTCTGCGATGAACGAACTGCGCGACCCGGTGACCGATGCCGATCTCGACGCCTATGTCGACGACCAGCTGGACGTTGCCCGCCGCATCGAGGTCGAGGCATTTCTTTCCGCCCGTCCGGAGGCCGCCGCTCGCGTGATGTCCGACCTCAGGACGCGCGACGAACTGCGCGTGGCACTTGCCGGATCCAAGGGCATGGCGCGGCCGGCAACGGCCGACGCGGCGCGGCGGCTGGAACGCGGGCTGGCCCGGGGTCGCGTGTTAGGCACGTTGCGCCGGGCTGCGGCAGTCGCAGTCCTGCTGACCGCGGGCTGGCTGGCGAACGGCATCGTCGGGCCGATATCGGTGACGAAGGGCGTCGCCTCGACACAGCCGCCCGCCTATCTGGAGGAGGCGATCCGGGCACATGGGACGACAATCATGCGCGAGGCCATGTCATCCCAGCCTGAAGCGCCTGACTACGATGCGGACGAAATCCGCGCCGCCACGGCGATCGTCATGCCGTCGCTGCCAAAGGACTGGAAGGTTCGTGACGTCCAGATTTATCCGTCGCGGTTCGGCCCGAGCGTCGAGATGGCTGTCGAAACAAGGGACCTGGGACTGGTCTCGCTCTTCGCGATCAGGCCCGGAACGTTCGACGTGGTCAAGCCGACCGCCGCCCCCTCTGGCGAAATTTCCTCGGCCTATTTCCAGATCGGCGAAGTCGCCTACGCGGTCGTCGCCCGAAGCGGTATCCGCGATCTCGATCGCACCGCCGAGACGCTCGCCAAAACGCTTTACTGACCCTCACCAAGGAGAACTCGCATGAATACCCCCAATCTAGGATACCGCACGGGCGTCGGAGCCCAAACCGGGGCCGTCTTCGACGAAGGCCTGCGCAAGCACATGCTGCGCGTCTACAACTACATGGGAGTCGGCCTCGTCGTTACGGGCGTGATCGCCTTCATAGTGGCGTCTACGCCAGCCCTCTACGTCCCGATATTTTCCACTCCGCTGAAGTGGGTGGTGATGTTGGCGCCGCTCGCCTTCGTGCTGCTGTTCTCGTTCAAGATGCAGACGATGTCGGCGGCCGGCGCCCAAGCGATGTTTTGGGCATTCTGTGCGGTGATGGGCCTGTCTCTGGCCTCCGTGTTCCTGGTCTTCACCGGCACGAGCATCGCGCGCACCTTCTTCATCGCCGCCACCATGTTCGGCGCCACCAGCCTTTACGGCTACACGACCAAACGCGACCTGACCCAGTTCTCGTCCTTCCTGATCATGGGCCTGATCGGCGTGGTGATTGCCAGCATCGTCAACATCTTTCTCGGCTCGACTGCGCTCCAGTTCGCCATTTCGGTGATCGGCATCGCCGTCTTCATCGGTCTCACCGCCTGGGATACGCAGACGATCAAGGAGCAGTTTGCGGAGAATTTTGGTGCGGAATCGCAGCAGAAGCTAGCCGTCTTCGGTGCATTCTCGCTCTATCTGAACTTCATCAACATCTTCCAGTTGCTGCTGAACTTCACCGGCGAGCGCGAATAGCTGCGTCAAATCAAATGCATGTCGCGGCAGCGGTTTTGAAGCAGCGACATGCATAAATAGGGACGTAGAGCGCGCCGCGAGAATGTCCTGGACGCGGCGCGCGCAAATGACCGGAGTTACTTCCCATGAACAGGAACGACCAGCAGGCGATTGGCAATCTTTTTGAGAAACTTGCGAATGTCGAGCGACAGACGCCGCCGCGCGATGCCGAAGCGGAACGCTTCATCAACGATCAGATTGCCCGACAGCCTGGCGCGCCATACTACATGGCGCAAACAATCGTCGTGCAAGAGCAAGGCCCTGAACGCGGCACAGTCGCGCATCGAGGAACTGGAACAACAGGCACAGCAATCTGCCGGCGGCGGATTGCTTGGCGGCCTCTTCGGAGGCAGCGGCGCCAGGCGCTCGGGTTCGGTGCCGCGGGTCGGGCGCACCGCTGCCGCTGCACCGGAGCAGCCGCTTTCTGGCAATGATCGGCAGGGGGCAGGCGGCGGTTTCCTCGCCGGAGCCGCGCAGACTGCGATGGGTGTGGCGGGCGGCGTGCTTCTCGGCAACGCGATCGCAGGCATGTTTGGCGAAAGCGGCGAAGCGCAGGCAGCCGAACCGCCGGCACCACAGCCAGAGCAAGCCGACCAAGCAGACGATGCCGGCTCCGATGGCGGTGGTGATTTCGGCGATATTGAATTCTGACCATGCGCGGTGCGGGTGGGTCCGACCTCGGACCACACGATATATGCCAATGGCTCGTCGGCCGTTGGCAGCCGCCTGCTGGCGGTCTCATGGACGGCTCTGTGGGAAAATATGACGCTGCTCGGCTTGGTCGATCGCACGAGTTCGGGGTTCTTTCACGTCAGACAATCACCTGATCGCGCATCGACCTCAGTTGGAAGCGCGGGGGGTAGAAGGCATGGCAATCGAGAAAAGGTCAGGCTGATACGAGCCTATCGCTCGTGGCTGCATCGCGCGAAGGTGGAGAGTGCTGGTAGGACACTGGGCATTCATGGTGGGCCTGCGATCCAGCCGACGAAGCAAGCCGCTGTGACCACTGTGTCTTCGATGTGCCCAGGGCGAACTCTGCCAACCTGAGGAGCTGCACGTCAGAAGTGCCCGCCGGCGCGAAGATGTGGTGCGCATCCCGCAACAACCTTTCGATGGGCCGGTCGGCGAACAATCCACAAGCGGCATGCACTTCCATGGCGTTGCGGGCCGAATCCAAGGCGTGCTCCACGTTGATCAGCTTGGCATTTATCAGTTCAGCGTCACAAGGCAGGGCACGGTCCAGCATATGCACGGCGTGATAGGCGGCGAGCCGGGCGGTCATCAGCCGCGACTGCATCTGGCCGAGTTTCTGCTTGATGGTGGGAAGTTCGCAAAGAGGGCTGCCGTAACGGTGCTGCTGCGCGGCAAATGCCACGGTCTCCTCGACAAGCGCATGGTGGATTCCGAGCGCGACGGCGGTCAGGTTGGGCCTTCCGTAGAGGATGCTGGAAGAATAGGCCACAGCCAGGCCGTCGCCCTCCTTGCCGAGCAGGTTTTCAACGGGGACCCGGCAGTTGTCGAAGACAAGTTCCCCAAAACCGAAGCCGTGCAGGCCCATCGCTGGCTTCAGTGCAGCGCGTGAGAAGCCGGGGCGATCCGCCTCTACGAGGAACGCGGACAGACCCTTCGAGCCGCCTCCGGTTCGGACGATCACCCCATGCAGATCGCCGACATGGCTATTGCCGACATACGTCTTGTGGCCGTTGAGGATATAGGCGTCCCCGTCGCGCTCGGCGTTCGATGCCATGCCGAGCACGTGGCTGCCGGACTCGTGTTCGGTTACGGCAATGGTCGGCAGACATTCCCCCTTGGCTATGGCCGGAAGCCATTTCCGCTTCTGGGCTTCGTTGCCGAAATGGAGAATTTTCGCGACGCCTAGCTGCGAGGCCTGCACCATCGCTCCCATGGCGCCGCTGACGCGCGAGATTTCCTCGATGACGATGGTCTTGGCCAGATGCCCGAGACCCAAGCCGCCAAATTCTTTGCCGATGGTGATGCCGATCCAGCCCTGGCGGGCGATCAGCCAAGATAGGTCATGGTCTACAGACCGCGAGGCTTCCATGGCAGGTATACGGGGCCGGATCTCGGCCTCCGCAAAGACCCGTGCCCGATCCCGAATCTGATCGTGGCGCTCGGTAGCGAAGTAACTGTCCATCCGATCCTCCTGACTTCCGGAGCGCGATGATCGGAGCAGCGGACTACCGGACAATTTCACGGGGAGGGGAATTCGGTTACATCCGAAACAGGGAAGCTACCTCCGTGACTCGAGACATGACCGCCTGGTGGCAAGTTGCGGTGCCTTTCAGACGTTCACTAGGTCGCACTGAGAGCTTCAACGATCTCTGAAACAGTCGCTATTTTGGCGATCTTGCCGTTCATGTAATCCAGGGAGACGCGCGCGTGCTCTGCGTCGTAGGAGCCGATGCATTCCTCGGCCAAGACCACTCGGAAATCTCGTTGATAGGCGTCCACCGCAGCCACACGGATACAGGCGTGTGTATTGACGCCGCATAAAACCAGTTCACCGGCGCCAAATTCAGCCAGTAGCTCGTCAAGTCCCGTCTTGAAGAACGCGCTGTAGCGCTTCTTGACTATCGTCGCATCGCTTGGCTGCCAATCGAGCTCAGCGTGAAGCAGGGCACCTCTCGTGCCCTGAATTGTAACGGCGATGCGTTTGTCGCGCATCTCAAGAAATGCGTCGCTGAGATCCGAACGGAACTCCTGCCGCACCCAGATCACCGGGAGCTGTAAACTCCTGAAAGCGGCCACCAGCCGGTTGGTATTCTGAACCAGTCGATCGGCTTTATCTGCTTCCCACAGGTCGAGATACTCATTCAGCAGGTCGATGATAAGGAGGCAGCATTTGGTCATCGTCGAGCTATATGAAGCGCTGAATGCAGATTTGTGACGAGGCCGTATCTCCTAGCGAGCTGTCAAAGCGATTTAGAGACGCGCCGGCGAACCACTGCGGCACGCGGAAACTGGCGATCCGGTGTCTTTGCAGCATTCGCCTTATCGTTGCCAGAAGGGCAGCTTGGCGATCTCTTCCTCGACCTGCTGTCTCGTCAGACCGATATCGTCGATCAAGTGGGGATTGTCCTTCGACATTTGCTTAAGTTCCCAGCGAAAGCGTGTCCGCTCGCGCCAGGTCGCGATAATGCTTCGCAGGGTCGTCAGGTGCCGACGCGACACTTCCGCCGGCCTCACGGGCGTTTCCGGCCGCGATGCCTGATGCGGCGCCGATGCAAGGGTATCGTTCATGGCAACCTCCATATGGTTTGAGGGTCCGGGACCCTCGACCTGAAAGAGGTTGAATTCTGCAGGATACAAACAGCGCCGTAATTAAGCTCTCCCAAATAGTTCTCAAAACTTCCAAATCGGCTATAGATGCGCTGTATGCAAGGATCGCGCTTTGCCTTTGGTCCGTTCGTGCTTGATCCAGGTGCGGGAACACTCCTTCGGAACGATGTCCCCGTTGCCGTTGGCTACCGCGGGTTGAAGCTGCTTGCGGCGCTCGTCGGACGGCCCGGCGAAATACTTGAGAAGGCCGAGTTGATGGACGCGGCGTGGCCGGGCACTGCCGTCGAGGAAGGCAACCTCACCGTCCAGATCGCGCAACTGAGGAAGCTGCTTGGTCCGGCCACCGACGGCGGTGAATGGATCTCCACGGTTCCGCGCGTCGGCTACCGGTTCACGGGGGTCATCGAACAGCTCGGTGGCGCGAAGCGAAAACCTTTGCCGCTGCCCGGCAAACCATCGATAGCGGTGCTGCCCTTTGTTAACATCAGCAACGATCCCGAGCAGGAATCCTTCACGGATGGTTTGACCGAAGACCTGATCACCGACCTGTCCAGGGTCTCCGGCCTGTTTGTCATCGCACGCAACTCTGTCTTTGCCTACAAAGGAAAGGCGACGGACGTGCGCGATATCGCACAGGATCTTGGCGTGCGCTACCTGCTGGAGGGTAGCGCAAGACACGCCGCGGGGCGTGTGCGTGTCAACGCACAGCTGGTCGACGCGGAGAGTGGCGATCATCTGTGGGCGGAACGCTTCGATCGCAGCCTGGAAGACGTCTTTGCCGTTCAGGACGAGGTCACCGGCAAGATCGTGGAGGCGTTGCTCGGCCGGCTGCGTGCACCGCCGCCGCGCAATCGACCCAAAAATCTCGAGGCTTACGATCTGTGCGTGCGGGCGCGCAAGCTGATGGATGATTCGCCGCAGACGGCGCAGGAAGCGCATCTGATGCTCACCCGCGCGATTTCGCTCGATCCGGAATATGCCGAGGCCTATCGCTGGCTTGCCATGAATCACTGGATGGGATGGGTGCATTCTGGCGGACCAACCGAAACATCCCGTAGCGTTGCTTTGGAACTGGCGCGCAAAGCGGTGGCGATCGACCCCAACGATGCCGGCTGCCGCTGGGTTTTGGCTTACCTGCTTGCCTATGAGCGCGGCTTCGCCGAGGCCGATGCGGAATTCGCCAAGGCGATCGAGCTCGACCCGAACGAGGCCGATGCCTGGGCGGCATTATCCGACATCGCGGTCTTGGCCGGGCGGGTCGAGGAGGGGCTTGAGCACATTCGCAAGGCGTTCCGGCTGAACCCGTTTCCGGCAAGTTGGTACTATCTGACGCTCGGCCAGGCGCAATATGCTGCGCGCGAGTACGAAGCCGCTGTCGACACACTGCGCAGGGATGAGACCTATCGTACAAGCTCACGCCGTTTCCTGGCGGCAAGCCTTGCCCAACTCGGCCGACTCGACGAGGCGCGCGCAGAGGTCGAGCTGTTTCTCGTCGGCAACCCGCATTTCACAACCCGCCACTGGGCCACGACGGAGCCATTCCGGGACGCTGCGACGCTTGAGCATTTCGTTGAAGGTTACCGCAAGGCCGGTCTTCCGGAGTGACGCGCCGGCGTGACCCTCCCAAACGGCCACTCGCACCGTTCGTGCGTGCGACCTACTCCTCAAAGCGACCCGTGGCGTCACGATCGCGCTCATATCGTCTCTTGAGCGGAAACGGTGGCAACCAGGATTCGCGACGGATGATCCAGCTTTCGTATGTTGGCATCAGCTGGTCGGGGGCATCCAGGGATCCCAGGTTCACTTCGATTTCGTCTGCGGTGCGCCCGAAAATGGTCGAGCCGCAGCGGGGGCAGAAAAACCGCCCGGCGTAGTCGCGTGTTTCGCCATCGATCGTTACCGCATCCTGGGGGAACACCGCGGAAGCGTGAAAAAGGGCCCCATGATGCTTGCGGCAGTCGAGACAATGACAAATGCCGACCCGGTATGGGAGTCCCGACGCCACAATTCGGACGTTGCCGCACAAGCAACCGCCGGTGAATCGGTCCATGCTGCGTCTCCTCCAAAACAAGCGGTGGGAATGTTTACAACGAACCCCGTCGGGGCGTCCATGGGCGGCGAGGGGGCGTTGAAGCTACGAGAGGAATCCAGGTTTCAAACCTGCCTAACAATGGTGCCGATCACATTGACGAGAAGGCGCGCGGCGGTCAGCGCCGACAGGCCGTCAATGTCGGCCGGGGGATAGAGCTCCACAAGGTCGAATCCTGCGATCTTGGCCCGCCTGCCGAGGCCCGCGATCAGGTCGATCACCTGCGTATAGGTGAGGCCGCCGGGCGTACGCGCCGCCACGCCCGGCATGATGCCGGGGTCGAGGCCGTCGCAGTCGAGGGTGACGACGACCCGTACTCCTTCCGGAATATGCTGGAGTGCGGCTTCGACGCCCTGGGCGTGAACCTCGCGGGCGGTCACGAAGCGGCTGCCATAGCGCCGCGCCGCTTCGATGTCAGTGAGGCGTGCGCTGCCGACGCCACGGATGCCGACCTGCACGATGCCGGCGACATGCGGCATCTCGCTCGCCCGGCGCATCGGGTTCGAATAGCCGTGGCGTTCGCCATGCAACTCGTCGCGCCAGTCGATATGGGCGTCGATCTGCAGGATCCAGATCGGCCCGTGATCCGCAAAGCCGGCGAGAAAGGGAATGGGTACGGAATCGTCGCCGCCGAGCAGGATTGGTACGGCGGGCAATGCCAGGACCTCGCGCGTCTTCGCCTCGATCCGGGCCCGGTTGCCGGCATTGTCATGCATAGCGGTCGGGATGTCGCTGGCGTCGATGCAGCAGACCGGCTTGCCGTCGAACAGCGGGCCGCCGAGGTCGAAATCCCAGTGCTCGACGAGCTCGGCATCGTCTTGGCTCGCAGCGCGAATGGCGTCGGCGGCCAAGGCATAGCCGCTGCTGTCCTTGCCGGGATAAGTGCTGCCGTGACCGGCTCCGAAGATCACCGCACGAGGCATGCGGCCATCGGCGAGGCGATCGGGAAAGCCGAGAAAGGGAGGCGAGGCGGTCATTTTGTGATGGTCTTAGCTGAAAATTTCGGTGTTGAGAGGTGCAGGATGGGGTCGTCCGAATGCGAGATTGAGTCAGTCGACTGAATCGAAGCGAACGGTTGCCTCTCAGATAACGCGAGCGTTCGGTGCATGATCTAGGACGAGATTGGGCTCAATGCCATGCTCAAGGTAGAACTTCATGGCTGCTAACAGGTTTGTGAATCCTTCGGTGGAATTTATCGCTTCCTCCGCGCCGCCAGAAAAGCCCCAGTTTCTGACCGTGACGAAGGTCTGACCGTCTTCTATCGATCTAAATGTCCATTCGACGAAACTCGGATTTTCAGGCCCGTTCCACTCGATCAGGATTCGCTCGTCCGGGTCGATAGCCTTTACGTCGGCGATTGTATGCACGCCATACATCTCCCAATCCCATCTGACCCTTTCGCCCACTTGCAACGGTGCGGCACCCTTGGAAAACCAGAAATGAGATGTGATCCTCGGATCGATCAGTGATCGAAAGACCTCTGCGACGGGCTTGCGTATCATCATCTGTGCCTTGGCGACTGGCTGCTCAGACTTGTTGGACATCTGAATTCCACCCTTTCACAATTGCCGGTCTCAAGGTCTAACACGTATCGATGAGGGTTGTTCCGCCAGGGCGCAACCGCGCAGGGACGTGCTGCCCTCCATGATCTCAAGCCCGCCGCGTCGGAATAGTCGATTGCCCGGTCGGCTGCGCTTCATCTCTATCTCTATAGGCTGCTCTATCTCTATAGGCTGCCACATCAGAAAGTCGCATAAGATAGATTATGGAACTGATGTGCGGTTTTGATTGCGTTGCCTTTCGGCCCAGCCGCAGTTCCTTGTTCCTCGGAACTCAGCGGAACTGCGGCTGGTAGAGTCTCCTACGCCGCCTGCGGCACGCAGGCTTCGCAGATTGCTGCGATGTGCCGGTGGTCGGTGCCGCAGCAGCCGCCCAGGATGCGCATGGTCGGAAACGAGGTTCTCAGCCCGCTGTAGCGCCGCCCGAGGTCGTCCGGGTCGCCCGCGTCGAGCGTCTCCGATTCGTCCAGTTCGGCATGGCTTTTGGCCGAAGCGTTCGCCTTCACGCCATAGACGCGATCGAGCCAGCGCTCGCCCTTTTTCAGCGCCTGCATGAAATGCGTCGGATGTGCGCAGTTGATCATATAGTAGGCCGGCGCACCGTCCGTGGCGTCGTCAACCCTATCGATCGCCTCGCCGAGCGTCATGCCGGTCACCAGCTTCCCGTCGGTCTCAACGGTGAACGAGATCATACAGGGCATCGCATGCGCCTTGGCCGCCCGCGCCACGCCGATCGCCTCGTGGAAATTGGTGAGCGTATAGGCCGCCACCATGTCGGCCTCGGTCCGCGCGAAACTCTCGATTTGCGCCGCATGATAGGCTTCCGCCTCGTTGGCGTCCATATTACCAGCTTTGTAGCCGTCGCCGCGCGGCCCGATCGCGCCGCTGATGACGCAAGGCGTCTCGGCAGTCTCGAACTCCTTGCGCAGGTCGAGAAGAAGCTCGATGGAGCTCTCGTTGACGGCCCGCAACGCTTCCGGCCCGTAGCCGAGCAACGTTCCCCAATCGGGGTTGGCCCGCCACGTCGGCGTGTCGAGGATGAACCCGGTCCCGCCTCTGCGCGCAATGGTCAGATAGCGGACGTAATATTCCTTGAGCTTCTGCCGGCCTTCAGGCGTTGCCATCAGCGTGAATGAAGCAAAATGCGGAAGGTCGAGGCCTTCGTGAAAGATGAGGGTCGTCTCCATGCCGCCATCGCTCAAGAATGTTCTGTTGGCGAGTTGCGGCAGATTCTGGCGGTACTTGGCCATGTTTGTCTCCAGTGGTAAGATAACACCGTGCCGCCTTGGTTGCGGCCGGTTTCGGAATAGCCAAGTTTTAACAGCACGTGCCACCGGTGCGGTAGAAGGCTCGTGGTCCGGTACTCCACCGAAGCGGGAACCGCAGCAATTACAGACGGATAGCCGTTCTGGGTCGGTCGTATTGCTATCGGTGCCGAAGTTGGCGGGTGTGAAAACCATACCGCCGGTACAGTAAATTTGAGGGCATTCGGTCATGCGCAAGGGTGCGGAAACGCGCGAACGCATTCTGGAGATCGCCGAGGCATCGGTGCTCGCCAAGGGGTTCGGCGCGACTTCCATCGAGGAGGTGATCGCCGAAGCCGGCATCACCAAGAGCGGCTTCTTCTATCATTTCAAGGACAAGAACGAACTCGCCCGCGCCTTGATGCTGCGCTACGTCGAGGAGAACGACCGCATCTTCGACGATGTGTTTCACCGCGGCCGGCAATTGTCCGATGATCCGTTGCAGTCCTTCCTGATCACGCTCAAGCTGCTCGCCGAACTGATGGGTGACCTGCCGAACGGCCACCCCGGCTGCCTGATTGCGACGTTCACCTATCAGGAGCGCCTCTTCGACCGCAGCGTTCGCGAAATCGCTGCCAGCGCCGTACGCTCCTGGAACGGGCGGTTTCGCGACGCGCTGAATGAGATCGCGAGCGTTTATCCAGCCCACAAGGACATGGACCTCGACGACGTCGCCATCATGTTCTCCTGTGTGATCGATGGCGGCATCATCATGTCGCGGGGGCTCGGCGACCCCCGCGTCCTCGAACGCCAGATTCTCGCCTTCCGCAGCTTCGTAAAGATGTTGTTCGCGCCGGCTGCGCCCGACATCATGTTGCCGCCTGCGCACACCGCGGTCGCCGCCGAATAGCTGCGATATCAGGTGTGCCGGACCTCAGACTGCCAGCGTCGCTACGACAGCCTGTGCTGCCTTGACCATTGCGTGTGGCTCGGCTGCGAACACGGCGTCGTGCGCGCCGGCTGCGGCCCATACGCGATCGAAACCTAGCAGCGTCTCATCGGCGAACGCCGGGATCGCAATCAGATGGCCGATCGGCGCTACGCCGCCAATGGCAAAGCCGGTCTCGTCGCGGATCTGCCGCGGGTCGGCGCGCTTCAGCGGCTCGCCAGTCAGCGCGGCTGCCTTGGTGAGATCGAGCTGGTTGACGCCGGAAACCAGGAAGAGAAAAAGTCTGCCACTGGCTTCTCCCTGGAAAATCAATGATTTGACGATCTGGGCAACCGTGCAGCCGCATTGCGCGGCGGCTTCCTCGGCCGTGCGTGTCGAGGCGCCCATGCGCCTGATCTCGATGTCAAGACCGGCATCAGCCGCTGCCTTGGTCACACGCTCAATGCTGCCAGCCATGAAGAACCGAGCCTATTACACTGATTCAAAAGCGATTTCGATCGTCATGCCATCATAGGCCGGCTCGACGTTATCAGGCGTCTCGGCCACCACCGTGGCGTAGTCAAGCGGCACATGCATATGCGTCAGCACGGCCTTTTTCGGCGCCAGTTTTTCGATCCAGCCGAGTGCCTGGCCGAGCGACAGATGGCTCGGATGCGTCCTGTATTGCAGCGCGTCGATGACCAGCACGTCCAGCCCACCCAGACGCTCGGCCGTGGTGTCCGGGAAATCACTGATATCGGGGCAATAGGCGAGCCCATCTATGCGAAAACCAAGCGATATGATGTCGCCATGGATCTGCGGCAGCGGCTCGAGGGTGAGGGTACCCCCCTCGCCCTCGATTGCGACCGGCCTGGCGTGGTCGATGATATGGGGCTCGACAATGGGCGGATAGGAACTGCCCAGCGGTGTTTCGAAACAGTAGCCGAACGCTTCCCTTAACCGCAGCATGGTGGGCTGGTCAGCGTGGATATCGATGAGATGACGCTGCTCGAGCACGAAGCCACGCAAATCGTCGATGCCGTGGATATGGTCGGCATGCGGATGCGTATAGACGACCGCATCGATGCGCCTGACCGATGCCAGCAGCATCTGCTCGCGGAAATCCGGCCCGGTGTCGATGACGACTGTGGTTCTGTCGCCGTTCGCGGCGATCCGCTCGACGAGCGCTGCGGTGCGCATGCGCCGGTTCCTCGGATTGGCTGGGTCGCAATTGCCCCAGTCGCCAGTGATGCGCGGCGTGCCCGGCGATGAGCCGCAGCCGAGAATTGTGAGGCGCAGCCGGTCGCTCATGCGTCAGGCGCTCAGCGCACTTGGGCGCGGCATCTTCTCGAACAGCCGGAAGAAATTGTCCGTGGTGACGGCAGCGATTTCGGCCTCGCTGACACCGATCGTTTCGGCCAGCACCTTGGCTGTATGCGCCACATACGCAGGCTCGTTGCGCTTGCCGCGAAAGGGTATCGGCGCAAGATATGGCGCGTCGGTTTCGACCAGCAGTCGGTCGTGTGGCACGTCGGCAGCGATGGCGCGCAGCTCGGCCGAATTCTTGAAGGTCAGGATGCCGGAAAAGGAAACGTAGCCGCCGAGCGCCACGCCGACTTCGGCCAGCCTGCGCCCGGACGAAAAACAGTGCAGGATGAAGGGGAAGGCGCCCTTCCCTGTTTCGTCCTCGAGGATATCGGCCATGTCGCTGTCGGCGTCACGCGAATGGATGACCAGCGGCAGGCCAGTCTCGCGCGCGGCAGCGATATGGATGCGAAAACCCTGCGCCTGCGCATCGCGCGGCGCGTGATCGTAGAAATAGTCGAGCCCGGCCTCGCCGATCGCCACGACTTTTGGATGAGCGGATAGCCGGACAAGATCCTCGGCCGACACGTCCAACTCTTCGGCGGCATTGTGCGGATGGGTGCCAACCGAACAATAGACTTCGTCGAAAGAGTCAGCGATCTCAAGTACTTGTCGGAATCGCCTCACACGCGTCGAGATCGTCACCATGCGACCGATTCCAGCGGCAAGGGCGCGGGCGACGATGGCCGCCCGCTCCTCTGCGAAATCCGGAAAGTCGAGATGGCAGTGACTGTCGACCAGCATTAGGCGCTTGCATCCGTTTGCTCGACGTAACGTGGAAACACGCCTTCCGGCGCGGGCAAAGCAACCCCTGATGCCAGCGCATAGTCCGCGTGGACATGCACGAAATCGCGGCTGTCCGCCGGCACAGCCAGCAGGTCGAGCAGCTTAGCGGCCGATCCCGGAATGAAGGGCTGGCAGAGCAGCGCCACGCGTCGGATGATTTCTGCGGTCGTCCACAGCACCGTTTCCATACGCGCCGGATCGGTCTTTCTGAGCGCCCAGGGTTCCTGCGAGGCGAAGTAGCGATCGGCCTCCGCCACCACGCCGAAGATCGCCGCAAGCGCTAGATGGATGCCCTGCTCCGCCATCGTCTTGCGTGCAGTAGCAAGCGCCTCCACCGCCTGGTCGAGGATCGCCCTGTCGGCCTCCGCCAGATCGCTGCGCTTCGGCACTACGCCGCCGCAGTTCTTGGCGATCATCGACAGCGAGCGCTGCGCCAGATTGCCAAGGCCATTGGCGAGGTCGGCATTGGTGCGGTTGACGATGGCCTCGTGGCTATAGCTGCCGTCCTGGCCGAACGGCACCTCGCGCAGGAAGAAATAGCGCACCTGGTCGAGGCCATAATGCTCGACCATCGCGAACGGGTCGATGACGTTGCCTACCGATTTCGACATCTTCTCGCCGCGGTTGAACAGGAAGCCGTGACCGAAGACGCGCTTCGGCAAGGGGATTCCGGCCGACATCAGGAAGGCAGGCCAATAGACTGCGTGGAAGCGCACGATGTCCTTGCCGATGATGTGTGCATCGGCAGGCCAGAAGCGCCAATTGTCAGCATTTTCATTTGGATAACCGACACCGGTAATGTAATTTGTCAGAGCGTCGACCCAGACATACATCACATGCTTCTCGTCACCCGGCACCGGCACGCCCCAGTCGAAGGTGGTGCGCGAGATCGAGAGATCCTTCAATCCTGACTTGACGAAGCTCATCACTTCGTTGCGCCGCTCGGCCGGGCCGATGAAATCGGGTTGGCTTTCGTAGAGCGTGATGAGCTTGTCCTGATAGGCCGACAGGCGGAAGAAATAGCTCTCTTCCTCGACCCATTCGACCGGGGTTCCCTGCGGTCCGTAGCGGACATTGTCGGCGCGGACTTCGGTCTCCTCCTCGCCGTAGTAGGCTTCGTCGCGCACCGAATACCAACCGGCATAGCCGCCCTTGTAGATGTCGCCATTGGCAGCCATCGCCTTCCAGATCGCCTGCGAGGCCGCATAGTGACGTTCTTCGGTAGTGCGGATGAAATCGTCGTTGGAGGCATTGAGCGCGATTGCCATGCGCTGGAAATCGGCCGCGTTGCGGTCGGCCAGTTCACGCGCGGGAATGCCTTCCCGCTTCGCCGTCTGCAGCATCTTGATGCCGTGCTCGTCGGTGCCGGTGAGGAAGAAGACTTGCTTGCCGTCGAGCCGCTGAAAGCGCGCGAGTGCGTCGGTGGCGATCAATTCGTAGGCATGGCCTATATGCGGCTTGCCATTGGGATAGGAAATCGCGGTGGTAATGTAGAATGTGTCGCGTGACATGAATTAACCGTCATGAATGTCTGAATGAAGATGTAGCGGTGAGATATCGCATCGAAACGGCGATTGCCATCCCGATGGGCCGTCACATTCGCATTGCAGAATTCAGGCGGTCGATCATGGCCAAGGCGTGCTGCTTCTTGTCGAGATTGTAGGTGTCGGTCTCAGATATAGCGTTCAAAGCCTCGTGCCAAGTATCCGACAGCGTTTTCGCCCGCGCCAGGTCGCCCGCCAGCGCGGCCTGGCTTGCGCCGGTCGAGAGCAGGTCGAGTGCACGGCGATTGAAGATATCGAACTGAATCGCCTGGTCGCGACCGGCGACCGCCTCCGCAAGGCGATAGGCGCCGGCAACATCGCTCTTCCTGGCCGTCGCCAGGGCGTCGAGCGTCTCGGCGATTTCCAGCCCGCCATACTGCGTCAGCAGGATTGCGGTGCGCGCGCTGCCCCCTGCCCGCTTGGCCAATGCCGCGCGCGCCGCGGGTTCGTCCGGCGGCGGTGGCTCGACGTTCTCCAGAACCGCCATCAGGCTCTCGGCATCGAGCGGCGCCAGCCGCACCATCTGGCAGCGCGAGCGGATCGTCGGCAGCAGGCTGCCCGGTGCATGGACGATGAGGATGAACAGTGTGCGTGCCGGTGGTTCTTCAAGGTTCTTCAACAAGGCATTGGCCGCATTGACATTCATGTCGTCGGCCGGATCGACGATCACTACCCGGTAGCTGCCGTCATGCGAGGTCAGTGACAGGAAGCGGCTGACCTTGCGGATCTCGTCGACGGTCACGACCGTCTTGAAGCTTTTTGTCTTGTCGTTCGGCGGGCGGGTCAGATGCAGCACCGAAGGATGTGCGCCGGTGGCGATCTGGCGAAACAGCGACGACGCCGGATCAGGAACGGCGAGAACGTCCGGCGCCTGTTCGAATGCGGGATGCTTCAGCAGATGATGCGCCAGATGGAAGGCAAGCGTTGCCTTGCCGATGCCGACCGGTCCGACAAAGATCAGTGCATGCGGCAGCTTCCCGGAGCGATAGGCGGCGGCCAGCATGTTCGCCGCCTGGCCATGTCCGACCAGACGCGGGGTCTCGGACGGCTCCGGCACGCCGTCGAGCGTGTCGTGTTGTTCTGGTGCGATCCGTTCGAAAATCATCCTGGCGACGCCTGCTTCCTGTGCGCCGGCGTCATCGTCTCCAGAGCCGCGAACACGGCAGCGGTGACGACATTCTCCACCGTGTCGGGATCGGCGGACGCGTCGACGACGATGCAGCGCTCGGGCTCTGCCGCGGCGATCGCCAGAAAGGCTTCGCGGCGGCGCTGGTGGATATCAAGCGTTTCCTTTTCGAAGCGGTCGGCGCCGGCATCGGTGCCCCGCCGTGCCGTGGCGCGCCGCAATCCTTCGGCCGGGTCGATATCGAAGATCAGCGTCATGTCGGGCACCATGCCGTTGATGGCGACCTTTTCCAGCGTGCCCATGAACGCCGGATCGAGGCCGCCGGTGACGCCCTGGTAGACGCGCGAGGAGTCCATGAAGCGATCACAAAGCACGATCGAGCCGCGTTCGACCGCCGGCCGAATTACCTGCTCGACATGGTCGGAGCGCGCGGCGGCGAAAAGCAGCGCCTCCATCCTGGGGCCGAACGGTTCGGCAGCGCCGGAAAGCAGGACATGCCTGACCGCCTCCGCGCCGGGCGAGCCGCCCGGCTCACGCGTGACAAGGACATCGTATTTCTTGGCGCGCATCTTGCTGGCCAGCCGCTCGATCTGCGTCGACTTGCCTGCCCCCTCTCCGCCTTCGAAGGTGATGAAAAATCCGTGCACCAATCAAAAAGCCTTCTTCCATACTGCGGGAACCGTAATAGTCCCGGTCAGAAAAAAGGTCCACCGCAACGGTGCTAACGCAGCCAGCCGACGGCCAGTTCCTTGACGGCGTCGAGCGCGCGCCGCGGCAGCGAGCCAACGCCAACCGATTCGGCCGCGAAAAGCGGCGTCTCCTGGCTCAGCGTATCACCGATCCAGACCCGCAGTGCACCCACCGGCTGCCCCTCCTCCACGGGCGCTGCAACCGGTCCGTCATAGACGATCTTGGCGGTCAGCTTGTCGCGGTTGGCGATGGGCAGGAAGGTATTCACCGGCCCTTTTGCCTTCAGCGCCACGCCGGATTTCGCACCGCCGAAAACCTGGGCTTCGCCGACCACTTCGTCCTTGGCGAAAATCTCCGTCTTCTGGAAGGCGCGAACGCCCCAGTCGAGCAGCTTCCGCGCTTCCTCGGCGCGCTCGCGGTCGCTTTTCAGTCCGCTCATCGCCGCGATGATGCGGGCGCCATTGTGGCTGACCGAGCCAACGATGCCGAAGCCGGATGCCTCGCTCATGCCGACAGCCAAGCCGTCCGCGCCGATATCCATCGCCAGCAGCGGGTTGCGGTTCCTCTGAGTGATCTTGTTCCAGGTGAAGTCCGTCTGGCCATAGTAGCGATAGAAGTCCGGGTACTCGCGCCAGATATGCAGGGCCAGAAGGGCAAGCTCTCGAACCGTCGTTTGCTGACCTTCGGCCGGCAGACCGGTTGAATTGACGAATGTCGATTTCGCGAGGCCAATCTGCCTTGCGCGGTTGGTCATCTCAGTCGCGAAATTCGCCTCGGATCCGGCGAAGCCTTCGGCGATGATGATGCAGCCGTCATTGGCTGCCTGGATCGTCACGCCCTGAATCAGGTCTTCAAGCCGGATCGTCGATTTGAGCTTGGCAAACATTGTCGATGTTCCGGATGGCGCGCCGCCCGTGCGCCATGCGTTCTCACTCACCGCGAATGTGTCGTCGAGCGTCACGCGCCCCGACTTGATGGCGTTGAAAACCACCTCCATCGTCATCAGCTTGGCCAGTGACGCCGGCGGCATCGGCTTGTCGGCGTCCTTGGAAAACAGCACCGTCCCGGTTTCGGCATCGATCATGAAGGCCTGTGCGGCCTTGGTCTCGAAAAGCTGCGCCGCGGCCGGGGCCAGCGAGAGCAGCAGGAGGCCAAAACCCAGGAGCCCGGCGACAGGCGCGGCGAAGCGAGATTTCATGAGAGGTTCGACCTGTCAGCCGGCATTTCTGGGCAAGCTCTACAAGCTATCAGGCTTTGTCTCGGCCGATCAACCGCGCCTTGGACAACTGGGCAAAACTTCAGGTTTTGCCGGTCAGTTCCGAACCACGAGCGCGTCCGGTGCGCCATGTGACCATGCCGCCTGCAGCATCTCGTCCAGGCTGCCATGGCCGTCCGGATAGAGATTGACCGAATACCAGTCCTTGCCTTCGAATTCAGAGCGCTGGATTTCGGCCTTGCCGAAGCCGGAAAGCTGGGTGGCCACACGCTGCGCCTCGGCAGCATCCTCAAACGAACCCGCCGCGATATAATCCGCGGGCGAACCGGCCGAAGGCGCTTGCCGCCTCCACGATTGAAGGATTTCGGCGGGCGACATGCCAGCGCCATCCAGCGCGGCAAAGACATTGGTGGCACGCTGCACGCGCTCGTCTGCATAAGACAGCGACGCCACGGTGAACGGCGATTGCGCCGGCAGATTGATTTCCGGACGTTCCGGCACGATCGGCCCGAAATCGGGCAGCGTCACATTGCCAGCGGCCGGCGTCTGCGCCGACAGGACAGGCTGTGCGGATGCGGAATTCGTCAACTGACCGGGAAATGGAGCGGCGGCAGCACCCAACGCGGTGCTCGGCGATGGTCCATTCATGGCGATCATGACACCGGTGGGCAAGCCGTCCGATGGATCCGGCGCCCTGTTGCCGGGATGGTAGGAGGCCATCAGATACTGATCGTCACTGCCGTCAAGCGGCGCACGGCCGACATATTCGACCTTCACCTTTGCCGTGCCGATGTTTGCATAGTCGAGCATTTCGGCGGCACGTTTCGACACATCGATGATGCGCCCGTCATGGTAGGGTCCGCGGTCGTTGACGCGCACGATGACCGAACTGCCGGTCTTCATATTGGTGACTCGCGCATAGCTCGGCAGCGGCATGGTCGGATGCGCGCCGGTCAGATGCGTCATGTCGTAGACTTCGCCGTTGGCGGTCAGCCGGCCGTGGAAGGCGTCGCCATACCAGGAGGCGAGGCCCACCTTGGCGTAGCGCTTGTCTTCCTTGGGATAATACCACTTGCCGCGCACCTGATAGGGCTTGCCCAACTGGTCGCGTCCGCCGCCACGCTGCAAGCCGGACTTCTTGAAGGTGACGCGCGGACTGGCCTTTACGCCATATTCGGATTCGGCAAAATACTCCTTGGAGCGAGGCTTCTTGTTGACCATCGCCTTCGGCTGTGGTGGCGCGGCGCAAGCCGCCAGCAAGGCAGCCGACAGGGCAAACAACGTGAAAGCGCAAGCGCGACGGAGATGCGGGCGCGCCGTGCTCTGCATGTTTCGATTGTCCCCTCTCAACAAAGGCACCGCAACTTGACTGTCGGCAGAGCTAAAACCCCTCGACAAATGCCAGCGCCACCTTGATTCGCAATCCCTTGTGCACCGGAATTGCTTATCACCGTATTAACCGATTGTGGTCGGAACCGGGCGAGATTGTGGCACAAACCGCCCCGGCGATCGCTGTGAAAAACCACGGCCTTTCGACCTTCGGTGCAGAGTGCTGTTCGTCCTGCTTCAGTCCCGCCGTCGAGCATCCATGCTCTGCCGTTGGCAGGAACGGGTTATGGCCGGTTGACAGGACTTCGTCGGGCGCACTAGAGCAATGAAGCGAGAACGGTCTTCGGGCGGCGCAGCAGTACCAACAGGTACAAATTAAGATTAGGACGAGCATCCAAGTGATTGAAAAATCACGACGGAGGGATGGCCGAGCGGTTTAAGGCACCGGTCTTGAAAACCGGCGTGGGTGCAAGCCCACCGTGGGTTCGAATCCCACTCCCTCCGCCAGATGCACCCTGCCCCAACATTCTCCGCCTTGATCTAGCAGGGTCGAAACCCCGCGCAACTGCGGGCTTTTCAGGCAAAGCTTGCAACCGCGCCGCCGGATGTTTCCGTCGAATGATCGTTCTCTCGGCCGATATTCTCCAAAGCTGTCAACCTCGCACTTTTAGTTCTCAGGTTTAGAGGCGAACAATTTCAATTGTTTCGTGATATCGGGATTATGCGAAGTTTAGCAGATCATTCGCTAGGCGATACGGATCCCATGGCCCTCTTGGGCAATCCCAGCCTGTGACGGTGAAATGGCGCCGTGCGCTATTGCCTACGCTCAGCGCCAAGCAATCACCGTCCTGTTTGGGCCGAAAGCGGTCAGGCAGCTTCTAATCTGAGATGTAAGTGAGCAGACATTCAGCTCGGCGCAGGCTCGGTCCTAAGCTGAACCAATGCGGACCTTCATGCCGGACCCTAACCCGGTGTAGAAGGCCGTGCTGGCCATTGGCGGGCATAACGGTGCTCAGCGAGCAAGCTGATGACCCCGAACAGGTCTTGTACTCGTTCCTTTTGAAACTCATGCATCATCTGGATCAACTTTAACGCGCCAGCGGTGAGCTGGCCACATTCGTCGGCTCATTGGGTAAGGGACAGAGCTGGAGTGCGAACCAGCACCGAACATCTGGACCGAGTCGGTGGGCTCTGGCGATTGCCGGTGCCGGTTGAGCCCTGCCTGCCAGGCGAAAAGCGGAATACCATCGGCGGTCTCTCGCCAGTCTTGGAATCCGATCAATCCGTCTTCCGCATCGCCTGCGCGATCAGTCCGCCGGCAGCCAAGCCCAGAGCAAGCGCGACATACGTGGCGGCGATCGAGCGCTTCGAAAGCACGGTCTCCCAGCCTGGGGTGAGCCGCTTCGGTACGACGAGATAATCCACGACGGCTGCAATCATGGCCACTGCCGAGGCATCGCGCAGCATCAGCAGCGGCGACCGCTGAGGGTTTCGGGCGAGCCAAGCCTCGAACGGAGCGGCCCAGAACATGGCCGAGGCATGGTGGGTGCCGAAGCCCACCGCAGTGTGTGCGAGGTCGGCTTTCCTGACCGCACCGGCCTTATCGCCGTGCAGCCAGTGGCTGGTGGCGTTGGTCGGCTGCAGTGCGGATTTGCCTTCGGCTTTGGCCAGAAGGGCTAGAACCGCCGCCGTCACAAAGCTTACGACCGTGCCCGTCACGGCCGTCGAAAGCCCCACATTCAAAAACCCGTTCACCTCAAACCTCCGCAAAACCAGTTCGCCCTCCTTTAATTGCCGAACCGAACCTCGGTTCCGTGTGTCGGCGATCCCGTGGCCTGAGCTGCTGGACCGCCCGCCGCTGGACAGGCCTGGCGCGAGGCAAGGCACAACCGGCTCGTGCGCGAGCACCCGGGCTTTCCATCAGGATTCGCAATGAGATTCAGAGATCGAGGCAAACAGTGCCTTGCGGCCGGCTGCAGCAGGCCAACACATAACCGGCCGCCTTCTCTTCAAGGCTGAGCCCTCCAAGGTCGTCCATCGCGACTTCACCCGAAAGCTTGACCGTCCGGCAAGTTCCGCAAATACCCTGCTGGCATGCGGTGGGAATGTGGAGCCCGCAATTGCGCGCCGCATCGAGCAGGGTCTCTTCGGGCGCACAAAGATGCTCTGCGCCGGACCGGGCGAAGCGGACGCGCTTAACGCCAGCGACAGCCGATCGCAGAGGCATGGAATTACCCACGGCGCCGCCGAAGCTTTCCTCGTGGTACTGCGAGGGTGCGATGCCGATCTCCGCGACACAGGTCCGAACCGTCTGCATAAACGGCTCGGGGCCGCAAACGTAAGACGTGCGCTGGTGAAGGTCCGGAGCCAGCCGCAAGAGCATGGGGCCGTCGATGCGACCCTTGGGGCCCTGCCACACCGAACCTTCCTGGCTGCAGATGAAGCTTACATTGACATTGGAGAATCGCGCGGCGAGCGCCTCCAACTCGGCGCGGAAGGCGATGTCGTCCGCCGTCCGAGCGCAGTGAATGAAACGGATGTCATGGCCAGATGCCCGGTCGGTTAGCGCCCGCAGCATCGACATAACGGGAGTGATGCCGCTGCCGCCGGAAAGGAAAAGCGGCTTCTCGCATGGTAGATCGTCGAAGTTGAAACGTCCGACCGGCCCTTCGATTTCAATGTCGTGGCCCGGCCGGAGATTGTCGTGAAGCCAGTTGGAAACAAGCCCGCCCTTCACCCGCTTCACCGTGATCTGCAGGTCGAGCGGTCGGGTCGGCGGCGAGGAAACCGAGTAGGATCTCGTTACCGTGGCGCCGTCGATCGTCAGGTGCAGTATCAGATATTGGCCTGCACTGAAGCTGAACATGTGGCCCGAAGCGGTGGAAAAGACGAATGTGCGGACATCGTGCGTCTCGTCGATGACGCGCCGGCAGCGGACGAACTGTCTTGCGCTCTCCGCCCATTGCCGTTGACGCATCGCCAGAGCGAAATCGGCAGTTGAAAAGGGAATGTGCGCGTTCATCATTTGACTCTGGTTTGCCTCGGCCAGAATGGCAGCCGGGATACTTTCAAAAAAGTGGCAGATGTCGGCTTTACAATCGGGTATTTCGATCTAACTTTCCATGGACATAACAGCCAGATGGAGCGCGCGAATCCCTCTGCGGATGATCGGCTCATGCTTGCGGCGCGCCAAAATAGCGGTGTGAACCGGCTGCTGAAGCGCGGGCGCACCCTCTACCACAAAAGATGGCCGCTCGGCGGTATACCGCCGAGCGTCGTCACTGCGCATATAGCAAGTGCCACCCATGCGCCGCAGCATCGCTTCGGCGAGCGTTTCCGAGCCCATCGAAAGACGGCCTATCGCCAATTGCGGCAGCGCCTCGGCGTGGGCTTTTTCAAGCGCGACCGTGTAGCCTGGCCGGATGTACGTGTCCGGATTGACCTCCGACAGGATACTGGCCGCAGTAGACACCATCACATATTCTTCGACCATCAGAGGATCGTAGGCGATTTCAGGGAGGTATCTGGGCGCGTAGACCACAGCAATATCGAGGTTTCCCAAGCTCAAATCGGAAATCATCTGCGGCGAATAGTCGGATTCTACGTGAATTGACGATTTCGGCAGCACTTGGAACAACGTCTCCACCCAACCTGGCAATATCGAGCGCGTCATCCCGACCTGGGCAGCGACGCGCAAGGTGCCTTCGAACCGGTTAAATGCCCGCACGTCATGGCGGGCCTGAGACCATGTCGACAGCATGGCGCGCGCATAAGCTTCAAAACGCCGCCCCGCCGCGGTCGGCTCGGCGCCGGCTCGTCCTCGCAGGAAGAGCTCCGAACCGATGGCCTGCTCCAGGTTCTTGATGCGGGTGCTCACTGTTGACTGCGTTACGCCCAAACGATCCGCAGTGCGGTTAAAATTTCGCGACTCCATGATGTCGAGAAAGGTCTCGATGTGATCCAGCTGCATGTCGCCTCCCAATCGAAAAACCCGATCGTATTAGCCCAAATCACAAGCTTGATCAAATAATGCCCAAGGCGGAAGCTGCCGTTGAAGAAGCCGGCTAGGTTAGCCGGCCTACCACGCCAGGGAGTTGGATAGGGTGTTCATAGTCGATTGCGATTGTCACAATTACTGGTCGAGCGCGACGGTGCTCGAGCCCTATCTTTCCGGCGTCTGGAAAGACATGTTCATGGAAGGCGAAAAAACTGGTCCGAGAGGCGCCTTCCCGCACGGGCACCGTCCCTGGTTTCACCCGCAGGACTTTTCCCGCAAGGATGTCAGGCCCGAGACCGAAGCCGACAATTATCTCATCATGAAGGAAAAGCACCTCGACAAATATAATATCGGGGCCGCCATCCTCACCGGCGACGAGCCGATAGAGGCTTCCACGCTAGCAAACCCATATTACGCTAGCGCGCTGGTCAGCGCCTATAACGACTACCAAATCGCCGAGTGGCTTCCCAAAGACAGCCGCTTCATGGGTTCGATCATCGTCGCGCCGCAGGATCCGAAGCTCGCAGCAGCCGAGATTCGCCGCCTCGGCAACCACCCCCGTATGGTCCAGGTTCTAGCCTCCCAAGGCTCGGTCAAACCGTACGGCGATCCCTTTTACCACCCCATTTTCGAGGCCTGCGCCGAAGTCGGGCTGCCATTTGCAATTCATCTGGGCGGTCATGGCGGCATAAACTGGAACGCGGTCGCGCCGGCTCCGACGACCTTTTTCTGGGAGACGCACGCAATTCTTCACATGTCGGCCTTGTCGCATGTTGCAAGCATGATCGCGCATGGCGTTTTCGAGAAATGGCCGGATCTATATTTCGTGCTCATCGAGTGCGGAGTGGCTTGGGTTCCGTCGGTATTGTGGCGACTGGACGCAGACTACAAAGCTCTGCGCAAGGAAACGCCGTGGCTGAAGATGCTGCCCTCCGAGTATTGCCGGCGCAATATTCGCTTCTCCACGCAACCACTGGAGCAGCCCGCGAACATTCAGCATCTCTGGTCCACTCTCGAAGCAATGGACGGCGAGAACACGCTAATGTTCGCCTCCGACTACCCGCATTGGGATTATGACGATGCCAACACGCTGCACATCCCGCCCGCCTGGAAAAGCAAGATCATGGGATTGAATGCGCTCGAGGTCTATAAACGCATTCCCCGCACGCAAGCGGCGAATGCCGCGTGACGGGAGCAAACCATGGCTGAGAAGACATACATTTGCCGCGTCGACGAAATCGAGACCGGAACTCCGTACATCGCCAAAATCCGCAGCCTTTCAGTCGGGGTTTTCCGCATCGGAGATTCATTCCATGCCTTGCTGAACGTTTGTCCGCACCGCGGCGCTCCGCTTTGCGAGGGACCGCAATGCGGAACCACGGCACCGGTCGACCAAGCGCAATTCATCTATCACCGCGAGAACGAAATCGTGCGCTGCGCCTGGCACGGGTGGGAATTCGACATAAAGACCGGTGCCGCTCTGGTCGACCCGGGCGTGCGTGCCCGAACATTCCCGGTCACGGTGGAAGCTGGTGAAATCTATGTAACGGCGTGAAATTTGCGTCAAACCGCCGGAAAAATCGAAAGGAGGCAAATCGGCTGAATCCACCAGATCTGCTCGATAAATGCCAACAACAAGAATGCGGGAAATCCGCAATGGGAGGAAGCAGTGTCGGAATCTGAATATAAACTGCGCTTAGCGCAAAACCTGATCGGCCGCGGCAAGGTTTCGCGCCGTGATTTCATCCATCTAGGGCTGGCGGCAGGCCTGACGGTCGCCGCCGCCGATATGCTCTTCGTGAGCGTGGCGCGGGCCGCACCGAAGCAGGGCGGCTTCGCCAAGCTCGGCATGGCGCATGGCGCGACGACGGATTCGATCGATCCGGCCGGCTATCCCGATACGTTCACGCAAACCGCCTTTTCGGGTGCCATGTCCAACAGCCTGACCGAGGTCGACGCGAAAGGCAGCATCCAGCCGGACCTTGCCGAGACCTTCGAGACCTCGGACGACGCGACAACATGGGTCTTCAAGCTGCGCAAAGGTGCGACCTTCCACAACGGCAAGACGATCACGGCGGACGACGTGGTCGCCTCTATGCAATATCATATGGGGGCCGACACCAAATCGGCGGCGAAGTCGCTGCTCGAATCGGTGACCAACATCAAGGCAGACGGCCCGGAAACGATCGTTTTCACACTAAACAGCGGGAATGCAGACTTTCCCTACATCATGAGCGACTATCACCTTGTCGTCATGCCTGCCAAGGACGGAAAGGCGGACTGGGAATCGGGCGTCCGGACCGGCGCTTTCGTGCTTGAGAACTTCCAGCCAGGCGTCTCGGCGAAGCTCAAGCGCAACCCCAATTACTTTAAGAACGGCAAACCCTATTTGGACGAGGTCGAGTTTATCGCCATCACGGACCTCGCCGCGCGTATGGCCGCGCTGTCAACCGGCGAGGTTGATTATATCGGCCGCGCCGACCTGAAAACGCTCGGCATGCTGAAGCGCAAGCCGAATATCGAGATCCTCGAGGTGACCGGCTACGGCCACTACACGCTGCCTATGAACGTGACGGTTGCGCCATTCGACAACCCCGATGCGCGCATGGCGTTGAAATGGGCCATCGATCGCGAGGAAATCGCGCAGAAGATTTTCCTTGGCCATGCAACTGTCGGAAATGACAACCCGATCGCACCGGCGATAAAGTTCGCCATCAATCCGGAGCCGCAGCACAAGTTCGATCCGGAAAAGGCGCGCTTCCATCTGAAAAAAGCGGGAATGGAAAATCTCAAGGTCGACCTTTCCGTCGCCGACGCCGCCTTCGCCGGCGCCGTGGACGCGGCCGCCCTCATCCGCGAGACGGCGGCCCAATGCGGCATCGATGTCAATGTGGTGCGCGAGGCCGAGGACGCCTATTGGGACAATGTCTGGCTCAAGAAACCGTGGTGCGCCTCCTATTGGAGCGGTCGTGCAACGGCCGACTGGATGTTCACGCAGGCCTACTCGGCGGATTCCAGCTGGAACGAGACGTTCTGGAAAAATGCCCGCTTCAACGAACTGCTGATCCAGGCACGCGCGGAGACCGACGAGGCCAAGCGCTCCGCGATGTATGCCGAAATGCAGCAGTTGACGCATGATGACGGCGGCGCCATCGTCCTGGTCTTCAACAATTTTGTAAGCGCCAAGTCCAAGAAACTGGCGCACGGCGAGCTGGCGCCGAACTGGGAGAATGACGGACTGAAGATGGCCGAGCGCTGGTGGGTAGCCAACGCGTGACGTTCGCCAGGCGAGGCCGCCCGCGGCGCGGGCGGTTCGCTCTTTTCAGGGGAAACGCTCGAAGGCACCGCCCATGAATCCGGTCGTTAGGACGGTTCTGCAGCGCCTGGGCCTCGGCCTGATCACGCTGTTCATCGTCACCATCATCATCTTTTCGGCGATTGCCATGCTTCCGGGCGATTTCGCCAAGGCTATGCTTGGGCAATCCGCGACGCCCGAGACGGTCGCCGCATTCCAGCGCGAGATCGGCATCGATCGTCCGCCGGTTGAGCGCTATTTCGCCTGGGTCGGACAGATCGTGCAGGGGGATTTCGGCTCATCCTTCGCAAGCCGCACCGGCTACCGGCGCACGGTCGCCGAGATCATTGCGCCCCGGCTCTACAACACGATGTTCCTCGCCGTGATGACTGCCCTTATAGCGGTTCCACTCGCGCTGGGACTCGGCATTCTCGCCGCTCTCTACCGCAACAGCTGGTTCGACCGTGTGGTGAACACGGTGACGCTGACGACGATTTCATTCCCCGAATTCTTCGTCGCCTATATGCTGGCCTATCTCATCATCTCGCGCGACACGTTCATTGGAACCGAATTCGCACAATCCCTGCCCGAGTGGCTCGCGGCTTCGATCAACTGGGTCCTGAACCTGGTTCCCAAATTTCCGACACTGGCGAACATCAGCGACCGAACGCCGTTCTGGGAGCACGTCTGGCGCGCAGCGTTGCCGTCCATCACCCTCACGCTGGTGATTGTTGCCCATATGATGCGTATGACGCGCGTTGCGATTATCAACATGCTGGCAAGCCCCTATATCGACATGGCGCGGCTCAAGGGAATGTCGCCGATGGCAATCGTTCTCAGACACGCCCTGCCCAATGCCTGGGCGCCTATCGTCACGGTAATTGCGTTCAACCTCGCTTATCTCATCGTAGGCGTGGTCGTCGTCGAGGTGGTGTTCGTCTATCCCGGCATCGGCCAATTGATGGTCGATGCGGTGAAGTCCAGGGATGTTCCGGTCGTGCAAGCCTGCGCCCTAATCTTCGCAGCAACCTACATCCTGCTCAACCTGACCGCCGACATCATTTCCATCGCCACCAATCCGAGGCTTTTGCATCCGCGATGACCAGCACCGAACATGCCGTGGCGGTTCCGAGACAGAGGCGCACACGCGCCTCCCGGATAAAAACCGCACTCAAAAAGGCTCCATTCAGCGCTTGGTTCGGCATCGTGGTCATCCTTGGCTATGTCTTCGTCGCGCTGTTAGCGCCCTGGATAGCGCCGTACGGAGAAACGCAGGTTTTCACCGAGGCTTTCGCGCCTTGGAGCCAGGAGTTCATCGTCGGGACCGACCAACTCGGTCGCGACGTGCTCACCCGGCTGATCTATGGCGCGCGCAATACGATCGGCATCGCCTTCGCGACTACGCTTCTGTCCTTCGCGGTCGGCGTCACGCTCGGTTTGCTGGCCGCGATGTACCGGGGGTGGCTCGACCAGATTCTGTCGCGCGCGGTAGATGTGCTGATGTCGATCCCGAGCCTCATCTTCGCGCTGATGTTGCTATCCATCTTCGGTTCGTCGGTCACCAGCCTGATCCTCATCATCGCCCTGCTCGATTCGACCCGCGTATTCCGGCTGGCGCGCGCGGTCGGGCTGAATGTTGCCGTCATGGAATATGTCGAAGCCGCGCAACTGCGTGGCGAAGGGCCGAGATGGATTCTGACCAAGGAGATCCTGCCCAACGTACTGCCGCCGCTGATCGCGGAATTCGGCCTGCGCTTCTGTTTCGTTTTCCTCACCATCGCCGCGCTCTCCTTTCTCGGCGTCGGCATCCAGCCGCCGACTGCCGACTGGGGCTCGATGGTGCGGGAAAACGCTACCCTCATCACCTATGGCGACATCACTCCGCTCTTGCCGGCAGGCGCCATTGCCCTTCTCACGGTCTCGGTGAATTTCGTTGTCGACTGGTTCTTGCATGCGACAAGCGGGTTGCGCGATGAAAAGTAAGAATTCTGGCCAACGCGAAAAGGGCACGAAACTCCTCAGCGTTCGCAACCTTCACGTCGAAGGGTTTTCCGACGAGCGCTGGCATCCGATCGTTCGCGGTGTGGATCTCTCGCTAAACCGCGGTGAGGTTCTCGGCCTCATTGGCGAGTCCGGCGCCGGAAAGTCCACCATTGGGCTTGCCGCGATGGGATATGCCAAGCCAGGCTGCCGGATCACGCAAGGATCCATCCTGTTCGACGGGGTCGACCTCCTCGCCATGACGGAAACCGCACGGCGGCGGCTCCGAGGCTCGCGCATCGCCTATGTCGCGCAAAGCGCGGCCGCTTCCTTCAACCCGGCCCATCGGCTCCTCGATCAGACCGTCGAAACGGTCGTGGCGCACGGGATCGCCAGTCGCGAGGCAGCGAATCGGGATGCCATCAAACTTTACCGGCGTCTTCACCTGCCGGATCCGGAGACCATCGGCTTCCGCTATCCTCACCAGGTCTCCGGAGGACAGTTGCAGCGGGCTATGACGGCGATGGCTATGGCCTGCCGGCCCGACCTGATCATCTTCGACGAGCCGACGACGGCGCTCGATGTGACCACACAGGTCGAGGTCCTCGCCTCGATCCGCCAGATTGTCGAAGAATTCAACACTGCCGCGATCTACGTCACGCATGATCTGGCCGTGGTTGCGCAGATGGCGGACCGGATCATGGTTCTGCGCCATGGCCGTACTGTGGAGGAGGCCGAAACACGCCAGATGCTTGCCGCGCCGGCCGAAGACTATACGAGGACGCTCTGGGCGGTGCGAAAGCTAGCCAAACCCGAAGTGCCGGCCGCGGACCATCTGCTCACGATCGATAACATCACCGCCGCCTACGCAGGGAAAGTCAAGGTTCTGCAGGATGTATCGATCAAAGTGCCGCGCGGACGGACGGTAGCGGTCGTTGGTGAATCTGGTTCCGGTAAATCAACGCTCGCCCGCGTCATCACCGGCCTGCTGCCGCCGGTCTCGGGCTCGATCTCATTTGCGGGGCATCGTCTGCCAAGAACACTGAAAGAGAGGCCCAAAGACATTCTGCGCCGCATTCAGATGATCTACCAGATGCCTGACAACGCGCTCAATCCGCGTCAGACCGTCGAGGAAGTCATCTCCCGGCCACTCGAGTTCTATCTCGGCCTCAAAGGGGGGGCGTGCGACCGCCGGGTTGGCGAACTCATGCACATGATCGAGATGGACGAAAGCTTCCTCGATCGTCTGCCGAGCGAACTCTCGGGCGGTCAGAAGCAGCGCATCTGCATTGCCCGGGCGCTGGCTGCTAATCCGGAGCTCATCATCTGCGACGAGGTGACCTCAGCCCTCGACCAGATCGTACAGGAAGAGATCCTGAAGCTTCTTATGCGGCTGCAACAAGAATTCGGAGTCAGCTACATTTTCATCACGCACGACATCGCGACGGTGAGGGCAATCGCCGACGAAATTGTCGTCATGCATCAAGGCAAAGTCGTCGAGCAGGGGCTCAAGACCGAAATCCTGACGCCGCCGCATGCTCCGTATACCGAACTGCTTCTCTCCTCCGTGCCGGAGATGGATCCAGACTGGCTGACGAAGCTGCTGGAAACCCGGGAGCGCAAGCGGGTCGGCGCGGCGAACTGAATCCCAACGTATTGACCGCTTGGCTCCATTTCTCGCGCGAACGTCGGTTATGCCGCAACCGCGACGTCCAGAATGGTCGCAACAATGTCTGCTTTCAGGCAGTAGCAACGGTCACCTCAACGGCCGATATGGGGCGCAAAGCGGACCTAACATAGCAGCGCCCGTTGTGCGTGCCATTGCGCCGGTACCGGTTGAAGTAGATCAGCGGTGGTCATCGTGGCTGGTTGGTGCCCGTCGAGGACCGTCTCGACGATTGCCGGAGAAAGCAGCGTCAGTTGCAAGAGACGATTGACATATGAGGCGCTGATTTTCTCTACCTTGGCGATATCCTCCGCGCTCGCGTAGGCGCCCTGCTTCAGCATCTGCTGCCAGCGATAGGCGCGTGCGATCGCCTTGACGAGTGTATTGTCGACGCGTGGCCGAGCAGAGGCCCAACGCTCCTGGCCGACCGGCGCGACGATCAGCTTGCGCCCTCCCCGCTTGCGAAGCGTCAGCGGAACTTGGACGGTGATGATGTTGGTGTCGCTGCCGGTGTCGCTGTTGGTTATCATGTTGCGCTCGGGACATTTTGACGTTGAGCGAGATCGGCCGCAAGACCGACCAATCCCTCGGTGCGCAGGCGGATGGAAAGGCTGTCCATTGTCACGTCCACGCGTTCGACCAGCAACCGGACGATGCGTGCCTGCTCGGCGGGGAAGAGTTCATTCCAGAGCGGATCGAGTCCGAGCAGCGCCGCCCTCACCTCGTCTTCACTGATCTCGGCATCGTGTTCGCGCCCTGCTTTCCAGGTGGCGATGATGATCTCGGGAGCACGGAGGAGGACGCGCAACTGATCAATGACGGCTGCCTCGACCTCGGCCGCTGGCAGGCGCCCAACTGGGCATGCGCCAGTACCGTGCTTTAGCACCGATTGGCTAACATAGTAGCGGTAGAGCTTGCCTGCCTTGCGCGTATGGGTTGGCGACATCGCACATCCCGTCGGCCCAAATAGAAGACCCTTCAGCAGCGCCGGTGTCTGCGCGCGAGTGTTGGCTGCGCGTTTCCTCGATCCATCTGACAGGATAGCCTGCACCTTGGCCCAGAGGCCGCGGCTGATGATGGCCTGGTGTTCACCAGCATAGGAGGCACCCTTGTGCACGGCTTCGCCGACATAGACAGGGTTGTTGAGCAGCTTGTAGATTACGCCCTTGTCCAATGGACGGCCGCGACGGGTTAAAATCCCTTCGGCCGTCAAAATCCTGGAAAGGGTTGTTGCCGAGCCGGTCGAGATAAACCGCTCGAACACCATGCGGACATTTGCCGCCTCAGCCTCGTTGATGACTAGCTTGCGGTCCTTGATGTCGTAGCCGAGCGGCGCCCAGCCGCCCATCCACATGCCACGATTCGCGATGCGGCGAACTTGTCACGAATGCGCTCGCCAATCACCTCGCGTTCGAACTGCGCGAAGGAGAGGAGGATGTTGAGTGTCAACCTACCCATTGAGGTGGTGGTGTTAAAGCTCTGGGTCACCGAGACGAAGGTGACGTCGTTGGCATCAAAGGCTTCGACCAGCCGCGAGAAGTCCATGAGCGAGCGTGACAGGCGGTCGATCTTATAGACCACGACCACGTCGACCAGGCCCACGTCCATGTCGGTCAGCAGGCGCTTCAAGGCAGGGCGTTCCAGCGTCGCACCAGAGATCCCGCCATCATCGTAGTGATCGGGCACCAGAACCCAACCAAGGGCCTTCTGGCTGGCCACAAAGGCCTCACAGGCCTCGCGCTGCGCATCGAGCGAGTTGAACTCCATGTCGAGCCCCTCCTCGCTGGACTTGCGGGTGTAGACCGCGCAGCGCAGCTTGCGGACGATGGTCTTCGGGCCCGCCATGTTCATGACCGGCCCCTCGCCTTGCTGCAATGGTTCTTCAGGCCGAAAAACAGCCAGCCGTTCCAGCGCGTGCCGGTGATCGCGCGCGCGACTGAGGACAGCGACTGGTAAGGCCTGCCTTGCCATTCGTAGCCATCAGCAAGGACCGTCACGGTCTGCTCTACGCCCTGCCATTCACGCAGCAGTTGGGTGCCGGCAATTGGACGATCCTCACCGCGGCGGCGTCGCACCGCTACTTCGCCAGGCCGAGGCAGACGCCGCACTGGTTCTGTTTCGAGCACCGCGCCGAAGGGGAGCGGTTTCTGTAGGCAGCAATCAATCAGAATGTCCGCCTACGTCACCGTTTCGCGGCATCGGAATCCCGCTCCTCGCGTCTGAGGAATTCACTGGTGACGGTGCCGAGTTTGCTTTCCAGCCATTCAGCCATCGCCTCTTCCTCGCGCAGGTTTGCCTTGCACGCGCTTTGGGTCTCGGAATCGCCGACCTCGCCGGCTGCGGCGATGAGCATTTTGTAGCTTGCGATCTCCATATGCTCGAATGTGTAGCTGGCCAGCGATCCTTTCATCACCTCGTCGCCTGCGAACAGGCCGCTGATGCTCTGTCCCATGGCGATTAGCTTACCGCCGGCGTCTTTAAGCGTTGATGATCCTTCCCCCATGCGATCGAGGCATTGTTCGAGACGTTTTGCCTGTTGCCTCGTTTCTTCGAGGTGCAGCGTCATCCGGTCGCGTAGCTCGGGATAGTTTTCGAGACGCTCGATTTGGCCGCTCAACATCGTCTCGGCCTGTTCTTCCATGGCGTGAGCGTCGCGAAGCCACTGCGTCAGACGTTCCTTGGAGTCGGTCATGTCTGTCTCCGTTGGTCAGCATAATTTTACTGCCATCGCAACGCCGCCACAGACCGTTAGTTCCGATCGCTCGATAGCTTGGTCCCCAACCGGGAACAAACACTCAACGACCGGCGTTTCTTGCACGAGGACCGGACTGCCGCTCTCCTCGGTCTGGGTGTGAAAGCCCGCTTTCTTTTGCACGTGCAGCGGGGGGCTCGAAGGCTTTCAAATGCCGCGCCCGCGTTTCAATCGCACCTGCCTCAGCCCTCACGATCTGGCTGTTTGTGAACGCGTCTTTGATCAGGTTTGCGCAGATGAATAAATCGACCTTTTTAGCCGGGATGTGGAAGTCTTAGCTGTGACGATTGTCGCGGTTTTCCGAAACATTAGTAACCGATGAGTGCAATTTGCTGGAGGCAGTCCGGTTGGGTTCGTGACGCGGCATTGGCCAAACATCGATAATGAAGGCCAACCAAGCGGCTGGCTTGTTTGCGACGACGGCTCGATGGAGTCGGCGGACTTCATCCACTTTGATGACGCTACGCTTTGAAAGCCAGGGCGTCTCACCTCTTCTTGGTGGCTGCCGATGCGTTCTGCCCAGCCTTCCCACTTGCTTTGGCATCCTTGGAATGCGCCGCCAAAGCGGGCCCGGCGCCGGTGTCTTTCTGCATGTTTCCGCTGCTCGATTTCGCAGGGTTTGCTGTTTTGAAACTCTTGAGCAGTTTGCTGAAGAAACCCATGGTCGCCTCCATTAAAGCACCGGTAGGCAGAAATGCCCCGCTACCTCCTTGGTTCCGCGGAATCTGATACTGTCGCATTCGACTTGGCCGAATTGCTGTTGATGCCCAGTGCAGCTTCTCAGAGGGACCATCGACACTGCGCAGAGCAAGGCAGAGTCTCACCAGCGAAGGGACTAGCGAAGGCTGGACGGCGCAGCGCCTTTACACTGGGCGCGATTTCGCGCAACGCTCAAAGCGGGCTATGAAGAGAGTGAGAATTCCCCGCTACCTTTCGGGCAGCGGGGTTCCTCGATCAGAGGCGGTTGAGGTCACGAGCCCGATCCCGCTCGATCTCGTCGGGAGTATAGTCTTCCGCCTCGGCGTCAAATCCTGTCCAACCGCCGGCCTCGTAGTCTCTGCGACGTTCGGCTAAGTCGACCGATCTGGATTGATTGAGGATCGCTCGGCACGCGGCAGCAACCCGATTACAAAGATGATTATCTGAAGTGGGCTGGTCGTCCCTGTTAGGCGACTCGTGAAAGGACTTGCTGATCCAGGTCGCACCTAGCCAGTCCGAAACGCCAGCGATGGTTCGTTGCCTCACGTCTGCTCTGGTAGAACAAAGTCAGTTTCCCGCCCTCGATCATCACCGTCGAATGGCCGTTCTCCCCAGGCTCACCAGGATCAAGCACAGGGCCGACCGACACGTAGGGACCCTGGACGTCGTCGGCGATGGCGAAGAATACGCGCTGACGACTTCCGCGCGGAACGTCGGGAAGGAAGCAGGTGGCGTTGAGAAGCACGCGACCGTCGGGCAATTCGACCAGTTGGGCGCCCTCGATCCCCCATTCGTAGTCCGGATGCTCGCGCGCATTGTGATGGGGAACGTCGAGATGGTCCAATATCTTGCCGAGACGTTTCCATGGCCCGAACCAGGAATCGGATTGGCTGCGCGCCAGATAGACGTCAGGCTGCGGCACCCTGGTGAATTTAGGCATGCCTGAATAGACGATGTAGCGCTTCCCGCCGATAATCGCCGGATGGGGATCGTAGATACCGTCCTCATCGGTGTCCGGCAGGGACAATATCGCCGGATTCAGCACCACCCAGTTGAAGCCATCATTGGAAACCGCATGCTCGCAACGTCCCCCCGACTTCATGAATTCGGTCTGGATAAACATATGGAAGACGCCGCATTCATGAATGACGCCGGGCGCCGCTATGCCCGATCCAGTTACCGCCAAGTCGAGCGCCTCATGCTCGGTCCACGGCCCATAAAGGTCCGGAGCCGTGGCATGTAGTATATTCCAGCTCTCGGTCGTGACAGTGCCGCTGGAACCGAAGACGTGCCAAAGCGCGCCGTCGAACACCGGACAGGGATCCTTCAGATCATCCACGGACTGCGGGTGAAACAACGGAAAGACGTTGGTTTCAAAGTTGAACTTCATTCCTTGCGGCTCTCTCACGGTGGCTGCCCTCTTCGGCCATCTGTGGCGACCAAAACGAATCATGCGCGGCTCATTAACTCTTATACCTGCGCTCATGAATGGTGGTTGAACGATTGAGCGGATTTCAGCCGTTCTGTGGCAATGCGCCACATTTGGCGAGATCTGAAGCTGCAAGGGCCTCCGCCTTGGCCGAGGCGACATGTTCTTCAGGTGTTGGTAGCAGCGCCGCTTCTCTTCGAACAATTACGCAAGTGGCCGGCTCGGCGGCTACAGCCAATCAAAATCCGTGGAACAACTTACTCAAATGAAAGTTAGATGTGCCGATGAAGGCTTCATCAGGAGCGTGCTTCGATTAACATATGTTAATCTGGAGAATTACAGGCTATAACTAAAGAGGCTTGTTACATGAAAATAGCGGGTGGCAAAAAAAATAAATCAATTACCCCCATAAAATCGTCTATTATACTTTGCTTTTCTCACCTCAGGTGGGATTTCGTACACCAACGCCCGCAGCATATTCTGACGCGCGCCTCAAAACAGCAGCAGCTAATTTACTTTGAGGAGCCGATCTACGAGGAAATACGCTATCCTTCGATGCGGGTGAACGCTCGATCTGCAATGATCACAATCGTAACCCCGGTTCTTCCGGCCGGCATTTCCGCAACAAAGGCGGACGCTATCCAGCGCAGATTCGTCGACCAGATCGTCAACTCAACTCCGCATGACCGGCTGACTATATGGTACTACACGCCCATGGCGCTGCGTTTCAGTGACCATATAGCCTGCGATGTATGCGTCTACGACTGCATGGATGAACTCTCCGCCTTCAAGAACGCACCGGCAGAGTTGACGCAGATGGAAAAAGCGCTGTTCCAGCGCGCTGATGTCGTGTTCACGGGCGGGCAGAGTCTGTACGAGGCCAAGCGAAGCCTCCATAAGTCGATCTTTCCCTTCCCAAGCAGCATCGACGTTGCGCATTTTCACAAAGCAAGAGAGCGCGGCGATGACCCTGTAGACCAGGCAGACATACCTCACCCGAGAGTGGGCTTCTTCGGCGTGATCGACGAACGGCTCGACGTTGAAATGATCGCACAGGCGGCTGCGGCAATGCCCGAAGTGCATTTCGTCATGCTCGGCCCGGTGGTCAAGATCGACCCGCTAAGCCTGCCGCGCGCAAGTAACTTGCATTGGCTGGGTGCCAAGCCCTACGCCGACCTGCCTGGCTATCTCAGGCACTGGAGCGCCGGCTGGATGCCCTTCGCGCTCAATGAGGCGACACGCTATATCAGCCCGACCAAAACTCCTGAGTTCCTGGCCGCCGGACTGCCGGTGGCCTCCACGGCGATTGTGGACGTCGTGCGCACCTATGGTGCCGAAGGCCTGGTCGACATTGTTGACGCCGACGACATCGAAACCAAGCTTCGGTCCCTTCTGTCACGTCCCCGGAATTTCCTGTTGAAGGAGGTCGATGCTTACCTTGCTAACATGTCCTGGGAACGAACGTGGGACGCAATGGCTGCCCATATTCAGCGCGCCTATGCAATGAAAAGCATTGTGCCTTTGCGCCGGGGAGCCTGACCATGTTCGATTGGTTGATTGTCGGCGCCGGCTTCGCTGGCAGCGTGCTCGCTGAACGCATCGCATCGCAACGGCAGGAAAGCGTCCTGCTCATCGACCGGCGAAACCACGTCGGCGGCAACGCTTATGACTGCTATGACGAAGCGGGGATTCTGGTCCACCGCTATGGGCCGCATATATTCCACACCAACGCCCGATCGATCATCGACTACCTCTCGCAATTCACCGAATGGAGGCTTTACGAACATCGCGTACTGTCGTCGGTCGACGGAAAACTGCTGCCGATACCGATCAACCTCGACACGATCAATCGCCTGTACTGTCTTGAATTGACGCCCGAGCAGTTGGAGGAGTTCTTCGCATCCCGGCGAGAAACGGTCGAGGAAGTCCGGACCGCCGAAGACGTGGTTGTGAGCACCGTTGGCAGGGAACTCTACGAAAAATTCTTTCGCGGCTATACAAGGAAGCAGTGGGGCGTCGATCCAGCCCAACTAAGCAAGTCCGTGACTGCGCGGGTCCCTACCCGGACCAACCGCGATGATCGCTACTTTGGCGACACTTTCCAGAATATGCCGGCTGGCGGGTATACACGCATGTTCCAGCGCATGCTGAACAACCCAAGGATCAAGATCATGCTGCAGACCGATTATCGCGAAATTCGCGACAAGATCCCCTTTCAGCGGATGATCTACACCGGGCCGATTGATGAATATTTCGACTGGAGCCTTGGTCGTCTGCCTTATCGGTCACTGCGGTTCGAACACGTGACGCTTGATTGCGAGCAGTTTCAGCCGGTCGCCGTTGTCAACTATCCGCAGACGGAAAACTATACCCGCATTACCGAGTACAAGCATCTGACCGGTCAGCAGAGCCCGAAGACCAGCCTGACTTACGAATATCCAACCGATATCGGCGATCCCTATTACCCGGTGCCGCGGGCGGAAAACGAGGCGCTGTACAAACGCTATGAAGCACTGGCAGTGGCGTGCCCCGACGTGTGGTTCGTCGGGCGCCTAGCCACGTACCGCTACTACAATATGGATCAGGTTGTCGGTCAAGCTTTGGCGACGTTCGCGCGCATTCAACAGAGCCTGCCGGCAACCGGCACCGTGCAGATGCTTACGCAGCGGACGGTGCTCGGCCAACATTCGGAGCAGTTCCCCACCTAAGTGGCCCGCTCCTTCTTCGACCGCTACGAAACACCTGTCGCGAACAATCTGCGCTGGCGAGCCAATTCATCGGCAACCGGCTGGCGAAGACTGCGCGAACCGTCGGCATGAATCGTAGAGAACAAGCCGACTTCCGCGTGGCGCAAATTGTCCCAGCCGGGATACGCGGTCACCGGGTACAGACATATACCCTGAACCGGGGCACCACGGCTCATTGCGTCACGGACCTCATCGCAAACATAATGGAGCCATGCCGGCCGGCCTGATCCTTCAGCGCCTGTCTCGGCGATGAACATGGGCTTTCTGTAGCGCTCTGCGACTTCGACCAACATTTCGGAAAGCGCCCGATATTCGTGGTGGCCCATCGGTATCGTTGGGCCCTGAAAGTACCATTGGTTGTGCGGATAAAAGTTAAGTCCGATGACGTCGACACAGTCCTCGCTGCCGCCCAATTCAGGCTCGGCACGGCCCGTCAGCATGTCATAGGCTTCAAACTGGCCCTGACGAACATTTTCCGCGCGCCGCTGCTCGGCACGACTACGGTCACGGGGCCCAACATGAATTAGCGGTTCAGCCCATATGAACCGGCAATCAGGTTCGGCATCGCGCATCGCCTTGACGCCGGCAACCGCTGCCCTCACAAGCTGTCGCTTGAACCATCCCCGCTTCTTCGGCCCCACGCGTGGGAAATAGCCGACCTCTATCGCCCATGCGAAAAATGAGATCTCATTGATCGGGCACACCAGGGGAGCTACTCCCGTGACGGAGCGGTAGACCCGGACAGCTTCAGCGGCGAAGCGGACATAGGCTTCTGTAAAGTCTGGGGCGCCTTGGTCTACGTGATCTGGTGAGCCATAGTGGAAGATATCCCAGACGACCTGCACCCCCGCCGCGTGGGCTGCTTCGATCATTGAGATCCAACCCGACCAGTCGAAGACTCCTGGCGCTGTTTCAATCAGGTGCCAGCGCAAGCCGTCGCGGATCGTGCGAAGCCCAAGGGCAGCACAGCTGCGATAGTCGCCGAGAGCATGTTTGTCGTGTGCGGTTGCGCGAATCAAATCGAGGCGCACTCCGTCGCCGCGCCGATGCGAGGAACATTCGAAGCCAGCCATGAAGAAACTGGCAAACTCGGACGGATATTCGCCTGGCAGACGCGCCGGCTCGTTGCTCATACGTGCAACCCGTCGGCCAAGGCTCGCGCCAGCGCTCCCGCTAAGCGATCGGCCATTGCTAGTTTCGACCTCCACCACAATTTCATTCGGGCCGCCATCACGTCGCCTCTGAGTGGTACGGGTGCAAGCGTCGAATGTTGACCAAGCGAGCGTGAGCGGAGCCGAGTCCAGGTATTGTCGGTGAGCAGAGGTCGACCTCAGGATGACAGACTGGTGCTCTCAAGCCGAGCCTCGTTCATCGTCGTCGCGCTGCATGGTCTCTCCTAATGGAATCCGAGGAAGGAGAATATCGCTAGCAAGACAACGATACATCCGATGAGATGGCGCAATCTCCCCCACATTGCGTACCGAACTTGCCTGCGACCGTGAGGTTCCCCTTCGGCTGAAATATTTCTGGTTGGGCGGGCGACCCGCTAACTTACCATTTCTGCTCTTTATCCACGAAGCGACGCACGGCTATGATAATATATTGCAGGCGGCGCCCGCACTGAATCACCCCAAAAGAGCCCATCAGAAGGAACTGCTTTAGAGGCGCCGCACGTGCGGTCACGCCCCCGTTTCAATTGGTTGGTCGGCCGGTTCTTCTCGCTCGGCAATTTCCATCAAATATCCTGTGTTGCGCCCCGCACCGGGCCCAGTTCGGTGCGTTTCGTGCATGGGTCGCATCAAGGGTCTCGGACATGTGATCATTGCCTCCTCGCGTTCGGGGGGAAGTGGATGAGCATCGTCCAAAGGGTCAGTCCAGTTCTAGATCAGGCGATTGCCGCAATCCTCAATAGCGCGGACCAGGGAACACCGTCTGGATCAAAGCGGCAGTGAACCAAATTCGGCAGGCTGCGCCTGATTTGGTCGCGTCCAACGACGAGATAACCGAGGCTATCGGCGAGGCGGCTACTGCCCTGGGCCTGTTCGTGGCTTTCGATGAGAGCGAGTAGTATCCGTTTAATCGAGCGCGTACTCTGAGCGCCAGCTCTGAAGCGTCTATCCAATCAAATAATTAAGGTTATGGCAACGCTAGATAAAGACGTTTGTTCAGAGAGTTGATCATGTCGAGCTGCGCGATCTACTAGTTAGGAGCGCAATCAAACTCTGCCACCGAAGCTTGTCGTGTTAGCGAGGAGCTTCAGCAGCCGCTTGAGCGGCGAGAGCAGGAATTGCCTGACGAGACCCGCGGCTGCCCCAAGTTCCCCTTCATGGCTCTCCACTGATTCACCCCTCCGGTCTTCGTCAGGACCGACCGACTTGGATTCCCTAGGGGATCAACCACGTCAAGGGAGCCTTTGAGCAACTCATGAACTGCCCAAGAAGGTGCCTAAGTGGAAGAAAGCGGTCCAGTCCTGCATAGATGCATTTGGGACCGGATGATCCCACCAGGAGGTGCGTCAGGCCTTCGAGGCTGCCGCTAAGATTCCTTCGCTCCGACTAGGGCAGCAGGGCATCCTTGTACCGCAAAATGGGACGAAAGGATCCATTGGCCTGCCAAGCCCGGCGAAACATTTTGCCACCGCGGCAGTTATACTGCTCCGCGGACGAAAATTCGAGCATGCCTTGAACGATACTAGATTGGCGATACCGCTGGTCGGCGAAGTAGAAGACTCTGCGCCGAGATCGGCTGCGGGCCTGCCTTGGATCAAGGTGGCTGGTTCCTATTTCGTCACCGAGGACGGCGAGTCATGGACACCGATCGGGCAGAATGATGCGGTAAGCTGGCCCGAACTCAATGGCCTGTTCCGGCGCGCCGATATGGCCGGCGTGGAAGATCATCTCCGTTGGTTGAAGGAAAGCGGCGTCACCTGCCTCAGGCTGATGCTGGAATATGCCCAGGTTCGCCACCGCTATTTCGAGAAGCCGCAGGGCCGCTTCGTGCCGGCGATGGTGCAACTGTGGGACGACCTCTTCCGTCTTTGCGAAAAACAGGGTTTAAGAATCCTGCTCACCCCCTTCGATACGTTCTGGCACTGGCGCCATTGGCGCCACCACCCCTACAACCGCAATAACGGAGGCGTGCTGGACCACCCGTCGCGATTCCTGGTCTGCACCGATACACGCCGCGCGATCAAGGCGAGGCTGGAATTCGTGGTTCGCAGATGGAGCGGCAGCGGAGCCCTCTTCGCATGGGACCTCTGGAACGAGATCCATCCCGAGCAGGCTCAGGGCAGCGCGGACGGCTTCGGCGCCTTCATCCATGATCTCAGCGATTTTGTGCGCCGCCTGGAAACGTCACTTTACGGCCGCTATCACCCGCAGACCGTCTCGCTGTTCGGACCTGAGCTTCGCTGGCGGTCCCACATGCCGCTGCCCGAGCCGATCTTCCGCCACACCGACCTCGATTTCGCCTCCCTCCATCTCTACGAGGAGGGCACGATCGACGACCCCAGTGACACGGTGGCGCCGGCGCTCGGCATGGCGCGGATCGTGGGAAAGGCGCTTGGCGAAATCCGTGACGGCCGCCCTTTTCTCGATTCCGAGCACGGCCCGATCCACTCGTTCAAGGACAAGAAGATCACGCTCCCCGAACCTTTCGACGATGAATATTTCCGCCATTTGCAATGGGCTCACCTGGCGGCGGGGGGCGCCGGTGGCGGCATGCGGTGGCCGAACCGCACCCCGCACGTGCTCACCCCCGGCATGCGGCGGGCGCAGCGTTCGCTGGCCGATTTCCTGCCTTTGATCGACTGGGTTTCGTTCCGGCGTGCCCATCTCGGCGACCAGATGCGGGTTTCCGGTCCCGACGGCGCGGCTGTCGCCTGCGGCGACGATTCCCAGGCAGTGGTCTGGCTGGTTCGCCGCGACACGATCGGGCGAAACGGTATGCTTCGTGCCGGCGCTGTGCCGGTTCCGGCCGCCTTGGAGCTGCCCGGGTTGGCTCGCGGCACCTATCGCGTCACCGCCTGGGATACCAACGCCGGCAGGCAAACAGCGGAATGGCAAGCGAATTCGGACGGCTGGCTGAAGCTTGATGTGCCGCCGTTCTCCGCCGATGTCGCGCTTGCCATCCGCGGGGTCTGAGCAGGATGGGGACTGCGCCTGAAGGTATTCATACGCTCGCGATCTGACTTGCCATAGCCCATGATGAGCCGTCCTTGCAAACTCGTCGCCAATGCTGATGTCAGTGATTGCGCCAAGCGAAGTTGCGCGGAGATTCCAAGTGATCTGCGCGCTAAGTGTTGTGCTCGCCCGAACGCGACTGCTGGTCGGCGGCATCGGCCGATCCGCCCAGCGTGTCGGCGACCGTGGCACCTCGCGCACCCATCGGCTGCTGCGCACCTGTGGTGGTGTCCTTGGCGGTCTGATGCTCCATCTCGGCATTCAGCTCCGCGCCCACAA
>NZ_RZTA01000278.1:0-579 GCF_004023115.1 Mesorhizobium sp. M6A.T.Cr.TU.017.01.1.1 | reverse complement strand
GGGCGGGAGACCGGCATGAACTCCCTCCTTTCGTCGATCACGCCTCGTTCCTGGCAAGGGGTTGCCGCGCTCGTACTTCTTGCCGGCGCGCTGCTTCTTTGGCCACTTGTCGATGCCACGCCCGGTTACGGCACGGCGACCGTGGCTTTGATTTTCTTCTTGCTGCTCCTTGCAATTGCTGCCGACAACTTTCCACCGGTGATTGGGGTGGTATTGCTTTTCCTTGGCGCGCATGGCGCGGCGTGGCTGCTGCTCGCGGGCATAGCCGGCAATGAAGGCACCGCCCGCGCATCCTTCTATCTGCTGCTTGCCGCCGCATGGCTGTTGGCTTGGCGCTGCGTCACGGTCCTGTCCGCGCTTCGCCCGACCTCGCGCTGGGCGGCGACCGCTTTGAGGCTGATCATCCCGGCGATCTTCGGCGCCTGGATCCTGATCATCTGGGAGGCGGTGACGCGCGGCGCGGGCGTCCCCTTCATCCTGCTGCCGCCGCCAAGCGCCATCGGCGTGCGCATCGCCAATTCGCTGCCGGTTCTGGCCGCCGACGTGCGGCAGACCATCTTCAAGGCGGTGATCTTCGGC
>NZ_RZTA01000277.1:0-610 GCF_004023115.1 Mesorhizobium sp. M6A.T.Cr.TU.017.01.1.1 | reverse complement strand
TGACTGGAGGTCAGAAAATGAACATCAAGAGCCTTCTTCTCGGCTCCGCTGCGGCGCTGGTCGCAGTTTCCGGTGCGCGCGCCGCCGACGCCGTCGTCGTCGCCGAGCCGGAACCCGCTGAATACGTTCGCATCTGCGACGTCTACGGCGCTGGCTACTTCTACATCCCCGGCACCGAAACCTGCCTGCGCATCGGCGGCTATGTCCGCTACGACATCGGCGTCGGCGACGTCGGTACGTTCACTGGTGCAACGTCCGGCGACTACGAGGACGGCGGCGAGAACGACACCTATTGGAAGCGTGCTCGCTTCACGCTGAAGACCTGGACCGGCCAGGAAACCGAACTCGGCACCTTGAAGACCTACACCGAGACCCGCTTCAACTTCGGCAACAGCCAAGGCCGCGCCGATTTTGCTGGCTATGACCCAGATGGGAACCCGGACTTCTTCCCCAACGAGGCCGGCAACACAGGCGTTTCGCTGAACTTCGCCTGGATCCAGCTCGGTGGTCTGCGCGTCGGTAAGGACGAATCGGCCTTCGATACGTTCATCGGCTACGCCGGCAACGTCATGAACGATACGCTGGTTCCCTATGGCGGCTTCGACACCAA
>NZ_RZTA01000276.1:0-620 GCF_004023115.1 Mesorhizobium sp. M6A.T.Cr.TU.017.01.1.1 | reverse complement strand
CCGATGGACAACTCGCCTTCGGCCGCCAATGCGCTTCCCATGCTTCCCGCGAGACATGCGAGCAGCGTCAAGAATTTCAGTTTCATGTCAGTTCCCCTTGTTGATCTTCATTGCGGTTGTCCGGTGCGAACCGGACGCTTCGAGGATGCGGGCTTCCCTCACAGTGTCCGTGCCAGGAATTGGCGCAGACGCTCCGAGCGCGGGCTGCCGAACAGCTCCGCGGGCGCACCCTCTTCCTCCACCTTTCCCTGGTGGAGAAACAGAACCTTGTGGGAGACCTCGCGCGCGAACTGCATCTCGTGCGTTACGAGGATCATGGTGTTGCCTTCCTCCGCCAGTTGACGGATCACGCGCAGCACCTCGCCGACCAACTCGGGATCGAGCGCCGATGTCGGTTCGTCGAAGAGGATGACTTTGGGACGCATCGCGAGCGTGCGCGCGATCGCGGCGCGTTGCTGTTGGCCGCCTGATAACTGGCCCGGATAGTGGGCGTGCTTGTCGGCGAGCCCGACTTTCTTCAACAAGGCGTGCGCATGTTCGACGGCCTTGTCGCGGGGCTCCTTCAGCACGTGCCGGTGCGCCTCGATGATGTTATCCACCACCGTCATGTGCGGCCACAG
>NZ_RZTA01000275.1:0-620 GCF_004023115.1 Mesorhizobium sp. M6A.T.Cr.TU.017.01.1.1 | reverse complement strand
GACGAAGGAAGAGGCCGACGCGATCATCAAGCAGCTCGATGGCGGCGCCGATTTCCAGAAGCTCGCCAATGAGCACACCAGCGATCCGAGCGGCAAGACCAGCGGCGGCGACCTCGGCTGGTTCGGTCCTGGACAGATGGTGCCGGAATTCGACAAGGCGGCCTCCGCGCTCGCGGTCGGCAAATACACCGAGCAGCCGGTGCAAACGCAGTTCGGCTGGCACGTCATCAAGGTCGAGGACAAGCGGACCAAGCAGCCGCCGGCTTTCGACGCCGTCAAGGATCAGGCCCGTCAGGCGGTCATCCGCGACAAGTATATCGCGCTGGTCAAGACGCTGCGCGCCGACGCCAAAGTCGAGATTCCGGACGAAAAGCTGAAGAAGACGGTCGACGCGCTGGAAAACACCAAGTAGGCCAACGTGAGGCTAGGGTAAGCAGGGCCGTCGGTTTAGGTTGAGTTGCCCGCCACCTTATGGGGGGCGTTGGCGTCAGGTCTTCCCTTCTCCCCTTGTGAGACCTTTGCACAGAAGCCGAACGGTGATTCTGTGGTGAAGGTTGGAGCAGGGAGATTCGGGATGGCGGATCGTGTTTTGGGTCAGTTGAGTCTGGCGGACGGTCTGG
>NZ_RZTA01000274.1:0-646 GCF_004023115.1 Mesorhizobium sp. M6A.T.Cr.TU.017.01.1.1 | reverse complement strand
CCATACGATCGAGGACCGTTCGACCGGCATTATCGCGCAATCGGTCGGCGGTGGCGGCGGCACTGGCGGCGGCAGTGTCGCCGGCAGCTTTGCCCTCAATGTCAGCATAGCCGGCAAGGGCGCCGGCGGCGGTGGCGGCAAGACGGTCGACGTGACCAATGGCGCCAGGATCGCCACCGAGGGCGTGCAGTCGCATGCGATCTTGGCGCAGTCGGTCGGCGGCGGCGGTGGATCGGGTGGCTTCTCGATCGCCATTGGTGGTCCGTCGCTGGCCATCGGCGGTGCCGGCGCTGCCGGCGGCTCGAGCCAGAAGGTCACAGTTCGCAACACGGGAGAACTTTCCACCGCAGACGACCTCTCGGTCGGCTTGCTGGCGCAGTCGATCGGCGGCGGCGGCGGCGACGGCGGTTTTGCCGGAGCAGGCGGCCTGTTCACCGCGGTTGGTGTCGGCGGCCATGGCGGCGGCGGCGGCAATGGCGGCGAGGTCGAGGTCGTCAACACCAATAGGATCACCACCACAGGCGACCTGTCACACGGCATACTCGCCCAGTCGGTCGGCGGTGGCGGCGGCAATGGCGGCAGCGCCGGTGCGGTGTCCGTCGGCGCCTTTGTCGGCGTCGGCGTGGCGGTCGGCGGCGACGGACAC
>NZ_RZTA01000273.1:0-649 GCF_004023115.1 Mesorhizobium sp. M6A.T.Cr.TU.017.01.1.1 | reverse complement strand
GGTTTCCGGAAACACGGTCATTTTGTATTTCTTCGCTACGTCGCGCTTGAACTTCGGGTCGTCTGTCAAGATGTAGCCGCCAGAGTATCCGCCCTTGAGTTCGCCGCTCGTGCTAGTGGCCACACCACGATAGAGATTGCCGTCAATGGAGACGAAGATGTCCGACTTGGTCCCGTTCTGAAGGCCGATATCCTCTTTGGTGAACACGCCAAGATAGCCGACCTCCCGATTTGCGGTAACGCCCATTTGCACCGAACTTGGGCCATCTGAGTGCACGATCAAGCAATCACCGCGGGTTTGATTGGCATAGACGGTCCAGCCCTCGACGTCGTCCCCGTAGCGGACAAGCACATCGCTGGCCTTGGGAAGGGGGCTTTGATCTTGTGCGTAGGCTGCCATCGCAGTCGAAAGTGCTACTGACGTTGCCGCGATGCGTGTCATGTATTTTCGCATTGCTATTCCCCTTGTGTGCAGGCTGAATTGTTCTTTGGCTACGGGCACCATTTGCTCCAGAGGCTGCTGTCCTCTTGCGGGGCGATGGGATATGACGGCTGTGAGTGACCTTGGCCGATCGGCTCACGTCAGGGAACGTAACTAACTGTAACCTACGGGCTAGTACTGGCCCAGCGCACTGCGGACCGTTCAGTCC
>NZ_RZTA01000272.1:0-667 GCF_004023115.1 Mesorhizobium sp. M6A.T.Cr.TU.017.01.1.1 | reverse complement strand
CAAAACACGATCCGCCATCCCGAATCTCCCTGCTCCAACCTTCACCACAGAATCACCGTTCGGCTTCTGTGCAAAGGTCTCCTTGTGGGAGAAGGTGGCCGAGCGAAGCTCGGTCGGATGAGGGGTGCTCCAGCTTGGCACTGCCGACACTCCGTCCAACACCCCTCAACCGTCTTGGCGCTACGCGCCAATCCACCTTCTCCCACAAGGGGAGAAGGATAAAACGCTGCGCTACCGCCCTTCGCGGTACCACATCGAGCCCAATGCCAGAAGCAGCAGGCCGAGGCCGAGGAATCCGCCGAACAGCGGCACGCGCGAGACCGCCTTCAGCACGCTGTCGTCGGTGGTGCGCAGGCCGATCCAGTCGTTGCCGCTCGCGGCGCCCGAAGCGCGGACCGGGACGACCGAGGGCAGCGTCACTCCGCCTGTGAGGTTGCCGACGGTCGACCCAAGCGCCGATGATGGCGCCAGCCGGCGCACGCTGCCGCCGGTGGCCTCGGCCGGCGCTTTCAGCCGGCCCTCGGTGGAGACGACGTCGGTGAATTCAGGCGCATTGACCGGGCCGACATGGGCAAGCGCCTTCAGGTCGCCATTGCCGACCTGGTAGAGGCCGATCTCATTGGTCTCGATGCTGCCCAGGAAGACGCCGGGCTCGGCCCTCTCGAGC
>NZ_RZTA01000271.1:0-641 GCF_004023115.1 Mesorhizobium sp. M6A.T.Cr.TU.017.01.1.1 | reverse complement strand
GTCATCGACGAAATATATTGAAGACTATCGATTTCCGACTGGCGTAAGGATTGATTTGGCACGTGCTGCTCCTGTCTCTGGTTATACCCTGGGGAACGCGCTACTGGCCGGACTGCACATTGTTGGTCGACTAATTGATGGATTGGCTCGCGGTGGACGGGTCTCTTTCCGGGGTCGAGAGGGTCAAGGCATAGATCGGTGCGTCGGTGAGACTGTCGAGACCAAGCAGCCGCTTGATGGCGGAATGATTGAGCGCGGCTGTCGGACATGCCGACAGGCCATGATTGGTCGCCGCCAGCATGATATTCTGGCCGATATGGCCGGCCTCGATCAGCACGACACGATAGGCGTTGGCGTCCTCATATTTCCACATCGTGCGATCGAGCCTGGCGCAAAGCAGGATCAGGCACGGCATGCTATCAGCCCACTCCTGTCCGCCGACCAGTTCGGAGATCTTCGGCAGATGGTTCGCGGAAATCCTGCCAAGGTCGTGATCGGCGGCGGAATAATGATAGACACCGGGCTCGAGGCCATCGACGCCGAGCGCGACCACATAGGCCTCATAGGGATTCCGCGCGCCGCCGGAAGGGGTCATGCCAAGCGGCAGGGTGCCAACGCAATTGGCGGTCTCGCCGATGATG
>NZ_RZTA01000270.1:0-716 GCF_004023115.1 Mesorhizobium sp. M6A.T.Cr.TU.017.01.1.1 | reverse complement strand
GCGACCGGCATAGGGAATGAAGCTGGCGCGTTCTTCTTCGAATACGTCCCAGATCGTGCGCTCACCCTGTTCGGGATGCCGACGCGCCTTGGCATTAGGCAACGCATTTGTCGGCCAGCCAGCCGTTCAGATCCTCCAACGTCTTGAAGCGTAGCCTCGGCATGGAGAAGCGCTCGCGCACCAGTCCCACCTGGTTCTCGACCTGGCCCTTCTCCCAACCCGACGCCGGCGTGCATGCCTCTGGCTCGACAAGGTAATGCCCGCACATCTGCGCAAAGCGGCGGTTGTAGCGGCGAATCCCTGCCGATGAAGATCGCGTCCACCGCCGTCTTCATATTATCGTAGATGCCGCGCGTGCACGCTCCGCGGAAGAAGGCGAACGCCCGATCATGGGCGTCAAACACCATCTCCTGCGTCTCGCGGGGATAGGCCTTCACGAAGAACATGCGGCTGTGGCAGAGCCGCATGTGCGCGACCTTCACTGTCACCGTCACGCCGTCGAGCAGGACGACCTCGTGACTCCAGTCGAACTGGTAGGCCTCGCCAGGTGCAAAACTCAGCGGAATGTAGGCCTCGGCCACGGCGCTGCCGCGATCCGCCGCCCAGCTCTGAGCATGCCGCCACCCCGAACTGTAGCTGCCGTCATAGCCGAGGCCGCGAAGCTCCTCGAAAATACGGATCAGCGTCAGCCGCTCCCGCTGCGGCTTGGCCGCATT
>NZ_RZTA01000026.1:0-63846 GCF_004023115.1 Mesorhizobium sp. M6A.T.Cr.TU.017.01.1.1 | reverse complement strand
GCCCATGGCCGCCCGAAGAGCGGCGGCAGGAGCGGATAGACAACGATGCCAACGGCCATGATCAGCAGCCCGAGCCGACCCGTCATGTCCCGCCTGTCGAAGGCGAGGCTGCCGCGTGCGGCACCGCCGATTACCAGCAGCAGCGCCTGCAGGCCGAAGGCCGGCGCGACATAGGCGATCGCCCAGTTGATCACGGCATAGCGGCTCCACAGGAAGGACCAGCCGACGAGGGCAAAGAGCGCGGCAAGGATGAGTGCGATCCAGAGACCATGGCGACGCGGCCGCCGCAGCACGAGCAGGGCAATGGCAAGGCCGGCGGCGAGTGTCAGGAGATGCAGCGGCCAGATGGCTGCATTGTGCAACTCGAACATGCGCCAGTAGACGCGCGGCGAGAAGAGCAGGAAATCTTCCAGCCGGTAGGTCCACCATTCCGACATCTAAGCAGGTCCCGCAAAAGTGTCCCACGGTTTTGCGACAAGAACCTGCGACAAACAACAGAAACTAAGCAGGCATTCGTGGGCCAGCCCACGAATGCCTGCTTAGAGGTCCCGGATGTAGGCCGCCATCCGCTCGCGCATGGCCGCGTCGGGGAGGGGACCGGTCGCGGCCGTCACGTTCTCGCGCACATGGTCGACGCGGGTCGTGGCGGGGATGGCGACGGTGACGGAGGGATGCGCAAGGATGAACTTCAAGATGAACTGCGCCCAGGATCCGGCGCCGATCTCGGCCGCCCAGTCGGGCAGCGTCTCGCCTTCGAGCTGGCGCGTCAGCGCGCCTTGCTGAAACGGCCGGTTGACGATGACGGCCATGCCGCGCTCGGCCGCCAGCGGTAGGAGCCGTTCCTCCGCCTCACGGTCGACGACGTTGTAGGTGAGCTGCACGAAGTCGAGCGGATGCGCGCGCATGATCTGTTCGAACAGGTCGTGCCGCCGTCCTTCGGACGTCGTGATGCCGACATAGCGGATGCGCCCGTCCGCCTTCATGGCGAACAGGGTTTCGAGATGCGCCTCCCAGCCGACGAGGTTATGGACCTGCACGAGGTCGAAGCGCGGCACGCCCCAGAAGCGACGCGACTGCTCGATCTGCGCGGCTCCGTCGGCGGCGGAGGAGGTCCAGACCTTCTCGGCGGAAAACAGCGCCTTGGGCCGGCCGAGCTTCTCGAGGCCATAGCCGATCACCGGTTGCGAGGAACCGTACATCGGCGAGGAATCGATCATGCGGCCGCCTGCCTCGAAGAAGGCCGCGATCACCTCGGCGCATTCGTTGCGCAGCACCGGATCGTCGCCGACATTGAAGGTGATCCAGGTGCCCAGCCCAACTGCGGGAAGCATCTCTCCCGAGGAGGGCACAGCCCGCATCAGCGGCGCAGGCGCGCCGGGCGCGGTTCCCGGCAACACGAAGGCCGCTCCGGAAGCGGCGGCAGTCTTCACGAATGTCCTGCGGGTGATAATCATCATCTGCCATCCCTATACTCCTGACCACAAAAATGGTTCCGGGCGACCGACCTTCGCAAGGCCGATCTGGGGGCGATCGGCGGGGAGCCGGCCGGTCTCAAGAGCGGTTCAGCTTTTGATAGAACCGCCCAACCGCTGTAAGTTTGTCACTCGCTCTGCAACCAGCCCGATTACCTGGAGGTAGCCCCTGTCCTGACCTGACGGTGCTGGCGGGCATAGGCCACGCAGGCGTCTACCGTGCTGACGCAGAGCGCATCGCGGTTGTTCGGCGTATTGTTGTCGCCGGCGTAGGCAACCTCGGCAACACGGCCATCGACCATTCGAAGTTGTGTGTTGCAATAGCCGCCAGGATTGACATTGAGGGATCCTCCAACCGTCGGGATCGCACCCACCGCCAAGGTTGGAATCACGACGTTGAGATTGCCGCGTTGAACGGTACGCTGATAGGTCCAGATCTGACCTGATCCGCCCGCATCAGCGGTGGCACTCGGAAAGCCGGCGCACATTCGAACATCAGCCTCGCTGAGACCGATCATCTCTTTGCGGGCTGCCGCTGTCGTTGCGTCTTCCTTCGCGATGGTCGACGTATCGTCAGGGGCGACGCAGGAGGACACGATAGAACTGCCGGCCAAGAGAACAAGAAGGACAGGCTTTCGGAGGCTGGAAAATATCATACCGACTGTGATGAATTGCGCCGACCCGAGACCCTAGTTAGGCAAGCAGACAATCGAGTCAACCTGCACAACTTCACGATGTCGTTGACGTGCCGCTCAGCGCAGTGGCTGCACTGACGGGATCTGCTGCCGGCGGTCGCGGCGTCGCCTGAGCATCTTCGACGTTGGGCGGTCGCCAGCGCGCCCTGCCGATCAAACGCTTTCGAGATAGGTCTCGAGCTCGAAATCGCTGACATTGAGCGCGAACGTATTCAGCTCCTGCCGTTTGCAGGCGATGAAGGAGTCGCGCAGGATGGCCGGAAATATCTCCGCAATATGCGCCCCGCTCTCGAAGCTGGCGATCGCCGAGGCCCAGTCAGGCGGCAGCTTCGCCGGCTGACGTCCTTGCCCGTCTCTGCCCGTCGGATCGCCAGGCGACAATTGCCTTTCGATGCCGATGAGTGCGGCGCCCAGGATAGCCGCAAGCACGAGGTAAGGGTTGGCGTCCGCGCCGGCGACGCGATGTTCGATCCGGCGTGCGCTCGCTGGCCCGCCGGGGATTCGGATCGCGATCATGCGGTTCTCGTAGCCCCAGGCAACCGCGTTCGGCGCATAGGATCCAGGACGCAGCCTGCGGTAGGAATTGAAGTGCGGTGCAAAAACCAGCGTGCTTTCGGCCATGGCGGCGAGCAGACCGCCGACGGCATGGCGCATGATGTCCGACCCCTGGTCGCTGCCGTTGTCGAAGACGTTGCGGCCTTCGGCGTCGGTCAGGCTGAAATGGACGTGAAAACCGTTGCCGGCACGGTCACCATAGGGCTTGGCCATGAAGCAGGCGGCAAAGCCGTGCTTACGGGCGATGCCCTTGACGGTGCGCTTGAACAGCACGGCATCGTCGGCGGCGCGCAAGGCGTCCGCGACATGGTTCAGATTGATCTCGAACTGGCCGACACCGTTTTCGGCGATCGCGGTGTCGACGGGAATGCCTTGCATGCGGCAGGCGTCGCAGACGTCGTGGATGAAGGCTTCGAAGTCGTCAATCTCGTCGATCGACAGGGCCGCATCGGAATCGAGACGGCGACCGGTTACCGGCGAGACAGGCCCGATAGGCCGCTGCAATTGCGGGTCGACCAGATAGAATTCCAGTTCCGTGGCAGTGACCGGGGTCAGGCCCAGAGCCTTGTAGCGGTCGAGGACACGGGCCAGCGCCCGTCGCGGATCACCGAGAAACGGCGCGCCGTTCTCATCTGCAAGCCAGAGCGGAACGAGTGCTGTCGGATGTGCCGTCCAGTTCACCGGCACGATGCCGCGTCCCGTCCACTGGCAAAGGCCGTCGGCGTCGCCGTTGCCGAAAACCAGCGTGTTGTTCTCGATATCCTCGCCCCAGATGTCGAGCCCAACCAGCGAATAAGGCATGCGCAGCTTGCCCTCCAGCGCCTTGCGTGCCTGCTCGACGGGTATGCGCTTGCCGCGCATGATGCCGTTGAGGTCGCACACCGCAGCCCTCAGGCTGTGGATGTCGTCCCTGCTTTCAAGCCAATTCAGAACGTCCGTGATTGCATCGCCCAATTTCAACCCCTGGTTCCGAAAGGTGCCGCGGCCCTGATCGGTTACGATATCTCTTATAGATAGCTTGTGAGTTTATGAAAACCGCTCTGGCTGCCACCAGAGGATTTTGCTTATTTTTTCAATTCACTAGCTGGGATATCGGGTGGCATTTCAGGACCAATTGCGCGATTTGCGATCGCAATATAGTGGTAAGGTTGGGGAAAGCCAAGCGGCATTTGAGCCGGCCTACGGCGGCTCGGCAAGGAGCGGGAATAGGCCGAGCCGGCCTTCGCGCCGGGACATGAAAGAACAGGAGCGGGCGGTTGCGAAGACACCGTTCGCCGCCACGCAGCAGTCAGAGGGATGAGCCAAATGACAAATACGCCGTCGCACCGCGCGGAGATCGACCTGTCGAACTGGAGGACAAGGCCCTATTCGGCCTGGTCGTTCCAGAACGCGGCGGAACTGGTGCCGTCCGCCACGATCCGTAGCGCGCGCCAGCCGGAGACGCCGGCACTCGACCTCGGCCGGCTGTCCGACCTTGTGGTTGCCGACGTTGCCGGCAAGCCGCGTCCATTGCCGGATTTCCTGCTTGAAAGCGACACCGACAATTTCGTGGTGATGCGCGGCGGAAATCTCGTGGCCGAGTGGCATGCCCCGACAAGCGATCCGGCAAAGCCGCATCTGGTGTTTTCGGTGTCCAAATCCATCACCGGCCTTCTGGCGGGAATCCTGATCGGCCAAGGGATGCTCTCGCTGGACGACCGCTTGGCAAAGCACCTGCCCGAAGCCGCCGGATCGGCCTATGGCGACGCCACTTTACGCGATCTCCTCAACATGCAGATCAGCATCGATTTCGACGAAGCCTATCTGAGCAGAGACGGCGCTTTCGATCGTTACAGGCGGGCGATGCTGTGGAATCCGGACAAAGCGGACGATCCCGCGCCCGATCTCAAGACTTTCCTGTGCACCTTGCCGAAGGCCGCACATCCGCACGGCACGCGGCACGCCTACCGGTCACCCAATGTCGACATGGCGGCGATCATCCTCGAGCAGGCATCGGGCGAGCGCTTCGCCGAATTGCTGAGCCGGCTCCTGTGGCAGCCGATGGGCACCCATTCCGACGCGCAGATAACCGTCGATCGGGCCGGCAATCCGCGCGCCTCGGGCGGCATCTCGATGACCGCGCGCGATCTCGCCCGCGTCGGTGAGCTGGTTCGCACCGGTGGCGGCGGCATCGTTCCGGCAGACTGGATCGCCAGCCTCTGGGCCGGCGGCGACCGCGCCATCTGGGCCGCCGGCGACCAGGGCTATGCCTATCCGGGTGGAAGCTACCGCAATTATTGGTACGACACCGGCACGGGTGCGCTCGCCGCCTTGGGCATCCATGGCCAGTGGCTCTGGATCGATCCGGCGACGCAAACCGTCATTGTCAGGCAGTCCTCGGAACCCGACCCGGTCAACGACCGGATGGATCAGACGGTCGTCGCGGTGATGAAGGCAGTTTCCGCTGCCTCGTGACGGCCTCGATAGTCAGTTACGGGTTTCCGGAAACTTGACGTGCTGCAAAAGATGCGTCGCGCCGTCGTTTATGTCGCGCACGATGGCGGCACGCGCGCGTGGCCCGTCCTGGACCTCGATCGCGGCGACGGCTTCCTCATGGTAATCGATGTCGAGAATGGCGGCGAGATTGTCCTCGAAGCCGGTGGTCAGGTTCCTGAGAAACGGGCCGACCTGCATCCACACCGTCTCGATCAGGAAGATCATCTGCTCATTGCCGCAGTGGCGATAGATCGAGAACTTGAAGTTATAGTTCTTGCGCAGGTAATCGTCGATGTCGCCCTTGCGGGCTGCCAGGGTCAGCTCCGTGCAGTGGCGACGGATCGCTCGCAGATTGTTGCCATTGATCAGCTTTGCGGCAAGCTCGGTCGCGGAGCCTTCGAGGATCGTTCGCACCTCGGTCAGCTGCGAGAACCTTTCGGCCGAGATGACCGGCACCTCCATGCTGCCGTTCGGCATCGGGCTCAGCGCACGCAGCGCCTGCAGCCGCATGAAGGCGCTGCGCACCGGCATGTCGCTGGTGCCCAGTTCCTTGGCGAGCTTGCGCGAGGTCAGCTTCTGACCGGGCGCAAACTGGCCCGACATCAATGCCCTGACGAGTTCGAGATAGACTTTCTCATGCAGGGGCACGGTGTCGACGGCGGTCAACCCGAAAAGCGTTTTATCGGCCATTGGCGGTGCGCTACTTCATTCGTTCTGAAATCTACGCAGCTGGCTACATCTGCCGCTAGAGATGATGGCTGGCCGAACGCGGCATGAAGGCCGAAGTCAGCGATTTTTCAAGAACATGATAGACGCTTCAACCGCAGCGCTGCAAGCCGCGTCGTCGTCACCTTCCGGGTTGCGGCCAGCAAATGCCGCGCCGACACAAAGCCGGCCGGACAACAGCTCATGCCTGCTCCAGGAACGCTCGGCGTTACGCGATGTAAAATGCGTACTTTCCCGGCGTCTCAGATAAATAAATGCTTTTCAGTCACACAAAATGATGAAACAATAAAATTGAGACTGGGGAAAATTCGATGCGCAACGTCAGCGGACATGGCAAGCGCCTGTCCTATTACGATTTCGGCCACACGACGGTGTACGCCTCCCGCTTCGACCAGCGCTTCCCCTATTGCGCCTATGTGCCCGACGACTATGACGAGGACGGCGACAAGACATATCCGCTAGCGGTGATCGTGCATGGCACCGAACGCGGCATGCTCGCCTACCGGGATGCCTTTGCCGACTTCGCCGAGCAGAACGGCGTGATCGTGCTTGCCCCGCTTTTTCCGGCGAGCATCTGTTTCCCGGGCGACCTTTCCTCCTACAAGATGCTGCGCGAGGGCGACCTCCACTACGATGCCGTGATGCTCGACATGGTCGAGGAAATGCGGGAGCGCTACCGCATCCGCGGCGACCGCGTGCTGATGTACGGCTTCTCCGGCGGCGGCCATTTCACCCATCGTTTCCTGTTCCTCCATCCCGAACGCCTGCTGGCTGCATCGATCGGTGCGCCGGGCGTCGTGACCCTGCTCGACTTCGATCACGATTTCTGGGTCGGGGTGCGCGACTTCGAGAAAGTGTTCGGCAAGAAGGTCGACCTCGACGCCATGCGCAAGGTCGCCGTGCAGATGGTGATCGGTGGTGACGATCTCGAAACCTGGGAGATCACCATCAAGCCGGACGATGCCTGGTGGATGCCCGGCGCCGATCTCGCCGGCGCGACCCGCAACGACCGGATCAGGTCGTTGAAGGGCAGCCTGGAGAGACACGGCGTCGAGGTGCAGCTGGATGTCGTGCCCGGCATCACCCACGACGACCGCGAGCTCATCGCCAAGGTCAAGGACTTCTTTGCGCGGGCATTGAATGGGGTTGCCGCGCCCGCCTGAAAAACTGCAGTCAACAAAACTGGAGATAAAAATGGGAACAAGATCGGGAATGGGAAGACGATTGATCCGGGTGCTGGCGGCAATCGCCATGATGGCGTGTGCGCTGCCGGCGATGGCGCAGGAGCAGCCGAAAACCGGCGGCACGCTCAAGGTTCGTATTAACGCCGACATCCGCGCCACCGACGGTCTTAATCGCGACGCGAACACCGACACGGTGCTGCACCAGATCTTCGAGACGCTGGTGGCCTACCGCGCCGATCTCACGGTCGGCCCGGCACTGGCCGAATCCTGGAAAGTGTCGGACGACGGCAAGACCTATGCCTTCACGCTGCGCGACGGCGCGGCTTTCCACAATGGCGACGCCGTGACCTCATCCGACGTCAAATGGAACTGGGACCGCCGCATGGATGCGGCCAACGAGTGGTTCTGCATTCCGTTCTTCGACGGCAGCCAGGGGCTCAAGGTCGATGAGGTGGCGACGCCTGATCCACGCACCGTTGTCTTCACGCTCAACGCGCCGAATGCGCTCTTTCTCGCGCAGCTCGCCAATGTCCAGTGCAATGGCTGGGTCGCCAGCCCGAAGAATGTCGGCACCGACGGCAAGTGGATCGCCGACAGCGCCATCGGCAGTGGCCCCTTCAAACTGAAGGAATGGGTCAAGGGCCAGTATGTCACGCTCGAACGCTTTGCCGATTACAAGCCGGTGAAGGAGGCGCCGAGCGGCTTTGCCGGCAGCCGTGAGGCCTATGTCGACGAGGTGCGCTTCATGGTCATTCCCGACACGGCGGCATCGGAAACCGCGCTGTTCGCCGGCGAGCTCGACGTTCTGCCCGATCTTGAATCATCGCGTGTCGAGGAAGCCAAGTCGCGGGGCATGACGGTGCTGTCGACGCAAGGCCTGTCGTGGACGGCGATCCTGCTGCAGACCAAGGATCCGCTGCTGTCGAACGTCAAGATACGCGAGGCGCTGGCGCATGCCGCCGACATCAACCAGATCGCCGCCGCTCGCACCAACGGTGTCGCCGCCGGTGACCCCTCTGCCGTCGCCCAGGCGAGCTCATTCTTCGACGGGGATTTTCTCAAATGGCCGGAATACGACCCGGTCAAGGCCAAGGCGCTGCTAGACGAGGCCGGCTACAAGGGCGAGCCGATCAAGATCCAGACCAACACCCGCTACCAGGGCATGTATGAAAACGCCGTGCTGCTGCAGGCGATGCTGACGGCCGCGGGCTTCAATGCGCAGCTCGAAGTGCTGGATTGGGCGGCACAGCTCGACAATTACCTTGCCGGCAAGTTCCAGATCCAGTCCTTCGGCTATTCGGCGCGTCTCGATCCGTCACTGATGTATGGCGTCATCCTCGGCGACAAGGCGACCGATCCGACAGCGCAGTGGGACAGCAAGGAGGCCCTCGACCTCTACACGAAGTCGATGGCCACGACCGACCCCGCGCAACGCAAGGCGCTGTTCAAGCAGCTCCATGCCCTCATGGCAAAGGATGTGCCGATCCTTGGCCTCTATTACGAGCCATCCGTCGACGCCGTGTCGCCGAAGGTGAAAGGCTATTCAGTATGGCCCGCGGCAAACCCCCGCGCATGGGGTGTCTGGAAAAGCGAATAGGAGCTGGCGGTTGTCTGTCGCTCGAAAGGTCGGAGGCGTGTGGCCTCCGATCTTTTGTTTGAGCTACCTGGTGGTGAAAACCTGACGCTTGGTACCGGGGCCGTAAACCCGCTCAGGGCGGGAAGGAGACCTAAACTCACCAGCTCTCCCATGGCGCGTTTGCCCCAGGAGCGATCGTTCGACAGCGATCCGAGCAGCAATGGCCGTTCTGCGTGGCCGAAGTGTCTCTGACCTTTAGTACGAGGTGACGGTTGACCGTGGAGGTCTGTGACCTAGCTTTGTGACCTAACTTAAAGCTCAAGCGGACCGCCCACAGGCACGGCAATGCCAAATCATCTTGCCGAAATTTACGCAAACAACGCAGATCTCGTTATCCTGGGCGGGATAGCAACACTTGCCTCGGTGGGCCTCTATCTTATGCTCCGGCGTATCCGTCGCCTCACATCAGATGAGAGCGAAGGCGAATCTGATCCCCCCGAGGAGGCATCTTGGGATTGGGAAAGCCCGGTCGACCTTGCAACCGAGCCTGCTTCTTCTTCTCAGGTTGCCGTGCCCTCAGACACGGCAGACCTGGATGATCGGCATCACGATGCCACTTACCTTCGGTTCGGGGTGCGAATCGAGTATTTCGACGTGATCTCCGAAGCTTACGAGAGCTCGTCTGTGGCCCAGACCAACGCTTTCGCTTCCGCGACGAACATGCCGCAATCCGGCCGCCTTGCGACATCGGTCAGAGAAATCGCTGGCTATGTTCGTAGGCAGGTGGCTGCTAATCTTGCCAACGTAAGTAGTCCAGTATTGAGGGCCCTGAGCCGTATGCCGACACAACTCGCCGCGGCGGAACGTGGGGAGCGAATTTGCGGGTCAGCATGGGACCAATTGGGTCATAAGGTTTCGCCGCGCAAAGTTGCTCAGTTGGCCAATCCGGCGCATCGCGGTTTGAATGTCACAGCTCAAAGGGGAGGGTTCAGCCTGGATCCCGAGCCGACCATCGTAACGGCCACCCCTCCTCGCGTTGGCAAGCCAATCGGTCTTGTGCCCCGCTTGGGCGTCGCCGCAATCTGTCTGGCCGTGCCGCTTAGCTATGCGATGACGAGACAAAACTGGGTCGAAAGCGCCCCCGCCATTTCGCGGGCCCAAGGCACGAGTGTCGACTTGCTCAGCCCGGATCTCACGGCTGCCCGGCTGCAAGTCGGGGCAGCCGGTGGTCAGGCAGCCGCTGCAGGGGAATTGGGCGGCCAGGAGCACCGGGTGGCGGAAAGCGAACGCGCCAGGAGCGCTGCTCTACAGGGAGCACTCCTCGAGTCGCGCAAGCAGATCGATGCGCTGAGGACAAGCATCGCAGCCTCCGACAACGCACACGAGGAGCGATTGCGCAACGAGCTCGCGGCAGCCCGCACACTTGACGCATTGCGGCGCATAGCGGGAGATGCCCGCACAATGCTGCGCGAGGCCACCAACTATGTCTTTACGGAGATGCCCGCTGCTCATCTGGAGCGTCAGCGAGCCGAATGGCGGGCGCGCGATCTGTCGCGAGCGCGGGCGAAAATTGAACAGCTTGAGGCCGAGGCGGCCGAGAATCGCGCCAAGGCCAAGGCTTCGCTGGCGCAAGCGAGCGGAATGCTCGACGACGAACGCCGGAAGTCAGAGAACCTTGGTGGCGATCTCGCCGAAGTGAAACTGTCCAATGCCGCGCTCAAGGAGCGCGCGGACGCGGCTGAGCAGGAACGGACCGGTGCAGTCACAGCGAGAGAACGAGTGGAGCAGACCGCGGCCCAGACGGAGGGCGCGCTGGCTCGAGAACGCGCTGCAGCAGCGTCGATTCGTGAGGAGCTAAAAAAAGCTCGCCTTGAGCGCGACGCGTCTGAACAGGAACGAGCAAGAGCGGTGTCAGCGAGAGAGCGTGCCGAGCAGACTGCAACCGAGACGGCACAGGCTCTGGCACGAGAACGTGCTGCAACAGCGTCGACGCGTGACGAGCTGGAAAAAGCTCGCCTCGAGCGCGTCGCGGCTGAACAGGAACGAGCCAGAGCAGTCTCAGCAACAGAGCGTGCAGAGCAGACTGCAACCGAGACGGCGCAAGCGCTGGCACGAGAACGCGCTGCAGCAGCCTCGACCCATGAGGATCTCGATAAGGTTCGCCTCGAACGCGCCGCCGCTCGAGCACTTTTGGTACGGGTCACCAGGCTGAACGAGGCTCTGGACAAGCAACGTGAAGACAATGTTTCTCTTGCCCGCGACCTGGCTGCGGCGCGCGCGGACAATGACAGGCTCAGGGCTGAGCGTCGCAGCGCGCAGATTGAGCGGCCGCCGAAGCCGCGCGCTGGCCGCGCAGCAGCCGCTGCCGGCGGGTTGAAGGCTGTCAGCCAGAAGACTGCACGCAGCAAGGTTCGCAACCCGTCGCGGATTGCCCGGGTGCGTTCTCTCACACTTCCCTATTCCCTCAGGCCAAGACACGTGACCTTGGAGTGATTTCCAAAACGAATGTGCATCCTCCTATCGAAGGCCCAAGGCCTTTGGGAGGCGTTGCCTCGCACCCTCTCACGACGCCGCGGATGGATCACCCTTCGAATTCATCCTGCTCTCGTCGGCGGGGAGTTCTGCGCGATACGCTATGTCAGCCCGATCACCCTGCCTGTCGCGTTCAATTCGCATTTGATCGGCGCCTGCCGCGTCTCCACGTTGCCTTGCCGTCCATAGTCGATGCTGACCTCAACGGGAGCCGAGATCGTATCCGGGCTCAACCGACGTATGGAACCTGCGCTGTTGACGCGCACACTGGTCGCGCCAAACGGGGCGGCGGCCGACTCGATTGCATCATGGCAGGCGCGAACGACTTCATCCGGGACGCCCGGCAGCGCCTTGATTGGACGGACCGTCGATGGACTGTTGCTGGCGCTGAGAGGCTGGAGGTTGGCCGGGAGGTCGAGCGACCGTCCGGCCCCTGCGGACCGGGCGACACTGACGGCAGTGGCTGCCGGAGTGGCCGGCACTGCCGCCGTTGCGGCGGTGCTGGTTCCATCGTCGTCCACCGGTGAACTACTGCTGGAGCCGCTGGGCTTGGCGCCAGGCCCTTTGTGCGAGCCGCCTTTGCGGCCTTCACCGTGATGGCTGCCAGCGCTATTGCCTCCGCCACCATGGTTGCCAGCGCTATTGCCTTCGCCGCGCTCGCCGCCGGCAGCAGCTCCTACGCAAGCTACCGCGATCGAGCAAACGAATGCGAAATATGCCCAGCTGGATTCAGGGGATTGACGCACGACCACCTCCATAAAGTGCGTCGGTCGAACCGTCTTTCCGCGGCATGCAGTCAGGACGGCGCGACCGCCGCCGCCCTCAGGCAAACTCGCGACTAAGGCGCCCACGGAGCTAAACTAGGGGATGAATCCGGTGTATCAAGGACGCGGTGCGTAGTGGCCGGCATCAGCAGCGAGTTCGGCAAACAACGCATACTCCGCATAGCCGCCATCAAACTTACGGCCCATCTCACCCATCAGCCGCCGCAACGTGCCGCCGTCCAACACCGAAAGCTGGATAAAGATCAGGCTTCGTTCAAGTTGACCCGGTCGGCCATCCTGACTTTGCCCGGCTGCATGACCCGACAGAGCGCGCCGAAACCGCCTTCGCCGTGGCGCGCTATGGTTTGCAGCACTGCCGGTTCGAAAGCGAGATCGCCTTGCGCCAGCGCGGTGAAGGTGCAGCGCGCGCAGGATTCCGAAATCATGATCCGCGCCTCGCCGATCGAAAGCACTTTTCCGATGATCTGCTGCTCGACGAAACCATCCCGCGAAGCGTCGGTCTCGATCACGATGTTGGGCCGGAACCGCCTGGAATCCACTTGCGAGGGATCCGCAAGCAGGCCGGCGAGCCTGTTCATCGAGGCTGACGTGACGATGTGGATGTCGGCGCGCTGATAGCGTGGCGCGATATGATCCTGGGCCTCCGAGCCGAAGGGGACGTGCGGGTGCAGCGCCGCCGGGAAATCGAGGAAGGCCGAAACCAGCTCGCCTGCGCGGCTGGAGCCGGCATCGATCCAGGAGCCATCGTCCAATCCGATTTCCGGCCGGTCGCCCTTCAGCCTTGCAAGAAGGTTGGGCAGCGGCCGCCAATGCTTTCGCTTCTCCGGCGCGGCAACAATTCCGTCGCGCCGGTCGACGATGCCCCAGATCCGGTCGCCCGGAATACCGCCTTCCGCAAGCTCCGTTCCGTCCAGCCGTTCGCCGCCCATCGAACTGACGGGATATCGCCAGATTTCCTTGATATGGCCGAACGGTGTCATGGTGCGGAGACGAGCCGTGTCGCCGTCATTGCGCCGCTGCCTTGCGTGCGCCCGCGCCATCGGCGAAACGGCGGTCGATCAGCATCGCCGCATCGAGAAGGGCGCGCGTATAGGCGTGGCGCGGCCGGTCGAAGACGTCGTCGCGGTCGCCGATCTCGACGATCTTTCCGTCCTGCATGACGGCGACCCGGTCGGCAACCTGCTCGACCGCACCCAGATCATGCGAGACGAAGAGACAGGCGAAACCGTAGCGTTCCTGCAACGACCGGATCAGAAGCAGGATCTGTTTCTGCACTGTCATGTCCAGTGCCGAAACCGGCTCGTCGGCGACGACGAAGGCCGGTCGCCTGACGATCGCCCGCGCGATCGCGACGCGCTGGCGCTGACCGCCCGACAGCTGATGCGGGAAACGCTCGAGAAGGTCGCGCGTCAGCCCCACTTCCTCAATGACCTCATCCATGCGGGCGGTGCGCCGCATGCGGTCCAATTCGGGGTCGAGCTTCAACGGCTCGGTGACGATCTCGGCAATGGACTGGCGAGGGTCGAGCGAGGAATAGGGATCCTGGAAGACGATCTGCATGTCGCGACGCTGCTCACGCGCGTCAGCCGATCGATCACTTGCAATCGCCTTGCCAAGAAACGAGATCGTTCCACTGGCCGGCCTGACGAGGCCGACAATGGCGCGCCCGAGCGTCGTCTTGCCGGAGCCCGACGCGCCGACCAACGCAAGGGTTTCGCCGCGCCGGATGGTCAGATCGACGCCGTCGACGGCGCGCTTCGGTTCCGCGCGCGCAAACAGCCTGGGACGGCCCGGATAGTCGATGACGACGTTGCTGATTTCGACCAAGGGAGGGCCGTTGACGGCTCTTCTCGATCCGCCGGCGCTGCGCTTGGGAAGGGCGTCGACCAACCGCCTTGTATATTCGTGCTGCGGCGCGTGAAGAACCTGGGTGCTGCTTCCCTGTTCGACCGCCTTGCCTTCGCACATCACCGTCACGTTGTTCACATAGTGCGACACCATGCCGAGGTCGTGGCTGATCAGCAGGACGGCGGTTCCATTCTCCCGCGTCAGCTCCACCATGAGGTCAAGCACGTCGCGCTGCACCAGCGTGTCGAGCGCGGTGGTCGGCTCGTCGGCAATCAGCAGGCGCGGTTTGAGCAGCATGACCGATGCGAGCATGATGCGCTGGCGCATGCCGCCCGAGAATTCGTGCGGATAGGCGGCAAGGCATTTGCCGGGATCCTTGATCTGGATTCTCTCCAGCATTGCCAGCGAGCGGTCCTTTATCTCGGCGCGCGACATGTCGCGATGCAGGCGAAGCCCTTCCGCCATCTGCTCGCCGATGGTGACAGCGGGATTGAGCGAGACCATTGGCTCCTGAAAAACCATGCCGATCTGCGCACCGCGTATCTGGCGCAGCGCCTTTGGGGCAAGGCTGGTGAGTTCCTGCCCGCCGAAGCGGATGCTACTGTCCGGGGTCGTGACCAGCGGGGCAGGGAGCAGGTTGAGGATCGAGCGGGCTGCCATCGTCTTGCCCGAACCGGATTCGCCGACCAGCGCCAGCATGTCACCGGGCGCGAGATCGAAATTCAGCTCGTCGACGATCCGCTTTCCCGATGGCCCGACCGAGATCGACAGGTTGCGCACTGAAAGCATCGTGTTCTTGTCCCCGGTCGGCACGAGCATGTTTCCAGCACCTACATTTTCGGGTCGAGCCAGTCGCGCACCGCGTCGCCCAGCATGTTGATGCCGAGCAGCGTGATCGAGATGCAGAGACCTGGCAGGATGATCAAATGCGGCGCCTGGCCGATATAGGGCCGTGCCGTCGACAGCATGTTGCCCCAGCTCGGCGCCGGAGGCGGGACGCCCAGTCCCAGAAAGCTCAGCGCGCTCTCCGACAGGATGATCCAGCCGAACATGGTGGTGGCGAGCACGATGATCGGGGCGACACAGTTGGGCAGCACGTGCCGCGCCATGGTGATGATCTCGCTGTTGCCCATCACGCGCGAGGCCTCGACATATTCCCGCTCGCGAATGGACATTACGGAAGCCCGCACCACGCGCACCACGATCGGCATATAGGCAAGGCCGAGCGCAAGGATGATGCCTTCGCGGCTGGCACCGATCACCGCCATCAGGCCAAGCGCCAGGAGCAGGCCTGGGAAGGCGAGGAAGGCATCGTTGACCATCATGATGATGCGATCGACCCAGCCCCGCAGGAAACCTGCGAGAACGCCGAACACGGTGCCGGTGATCAATGCGAATATAACAGTTGCAAAAGCGATCCAGGCGCTGGTACGCGCGCCGCTGGCGAGGCGGCTGAGCACGTCGCGTCCGAATTCGTCGGCGCCGAGCAGATGCAGAGACGAGGGCCCGCTGAGGCGCGACGGCAGATCGAGCTTGAGCGGATCGTAGGGAGCGATCCACGGACCGAACACGGCTAGAAGGATCAATGTTCCGGTGACGATGATCCCGAAGATCGCGTTGAATTTCAGACCGGGCCGGCCGAGAGCACGGGCGATCATGCGGTAACCCTCGGATCGAGCAGCGGATAGACGAGGTCGACGAGAAGATTGACCGCGACATAGATGAAGGCGACGAACAGCATCGTTCCCTGAACGACGGGATAGTCGCGGGCATAGATGGCGTCGACCAGCAGCCGGCCGAGGCCGGGAATGGTGAAGACGGTCTCGATGACGACGATGCTGGATAGCAGGCTGCCGAGCACGAGCCCGATCAGGGTCCAGGTGGGCGCGAAGGCATTCTTGAATGCGTGGCGCCACATCACCGCGCTTTCCGAAAGCCCCTTTGCCCGCGCATGGGTGATGTATTCCAGGCGCGCCACCTCGATCGTGCTGGCCCTGGCCATGCGCGCAATCGGGCCGGACTCGACGAGCACCAGGGTGACCACGGGCAGGATCACATACAGAGCGGCTTGCGCGAAGTCGCGGCTGAACGGCACATAGCCGACGATCGGCAACCAGCCGAGATAGAGGCCGAAGATCAGCATGAGCATCAGCCCCAGCCAGAAACTGGGGATCGAGAGCAGGATGGTCGAGGTGGCGACGACGGCGATATCGCGCAGACTGTCCTGCTTCCAGGCGGCCAGCATGCCGGCGGGCACGGCGATCGCCGAGGCGACAAGCACAGCAAGAAAAACGATGATCGAGGAGACGGCGAAACGGTCGAGGATCAGCGGCAGCACTTCTTGCCCGCTGCCGATCGAGCGCCCGAAATCGCCTGAAAGGACATTGCCGATCCAGATCAGGTATTGCACCACCACGGGCTGGTCGAGCCCCATCTGATGCCGCATCGCCTCGACCTGTCCGGGCTGTGCGAGGTCTCCCAGCATCAAGGTCGCGGGATCGCCCGGGATGAAGCGCATCATCACGAAGACCGCAACCGACACCAGGATAAGTGTCGGTATGGCGCTGGCGATGCGGGTCAGGACAAAGCGGACCATCGTTTCTCCTGTGCTGATATCGAAGATGTCTCCCGTGCCGGCACTGCCTTCTCCGCCCTTGCGAGGACCGCATCGTCCATGGTGAGCTCGTAGCTGGTGAACTCGCGGTTTTCAGCCGGCATCGGAGCGATCTCCATGACGCCGGTGGCTGGTTCGAAGACGATCATCGCGACTGTCGCCGAGAGATTGCCGCCTTCTTTCCTGACCACTGGACGGCACACGCTGAACGGCGAAGCGAAATCGTCGAACAGGGCTTCCTTCACATCGTCGATCGTGATGTCGCCATGCCGCGCCGACAAATGCCGGCGCACGCGATGGTCACGATAGAGACTGTCCGGCACATCGCGAAGTCCGGTCTCACGCAGCTTGGACAGCGCGACCGGGCTTTGCCAGTGATTGGCATGGACGATCATGTCCTTGTCCGGATAGATCGCAAACACCTCGTCCGGCGCGCATTCGAGATCGACCGTGAACCCCTCGGCGGTGCTCAGGATCATGTTGTTGGAGCCGGATTTCGGCGTCGTCGCCACCACCTTGATGGCGTGGGAGAAATGCTGCGCCTCGAGGGCCCGGCGGCGGATGAAGGGAAGCGGAATGCCGATCTCGCGATAGTCACGGTCGGATTCGAGATAGTTCGCGGTGATGCCGATGCCGGCCGCGTTGAAGCCGCTGCGCGCCAGTCCGCCGGCTTCGGTGAAGGTGAGGAGGTCCGGCCCGTCCGTTCGCCGGATGCGCAACACCACCGATGTCTCGGCGCATTCGGCCCTCCAGTCCCAGTTCTGGCCATGGATGAGCCTGCCGTTCCGGGTTGCTTCCGGCAGGATCGCCGCGCCCGTGCAACCGTCGGGCTCGTCGTCGGAAATGCCTTTCTCGCGCCGGGCAAGCTGCAGGATTTCGGTGCGCGCATTGACCAGGACGATCGAGGACAGATCGACATTGGCGCCTGACGCGATCCCTTCCATTTCCTCGACGAGGTCGGGCGCCCATTGCCGAAGGCGAGGCAGGAAGATGCCGGAGAACCGCCCGACATCGTCCCGCCTGAAGCCGAAACGGTCGAGCTGCGCAGCGTAGAGCGCCACCGAAGCGCCGATGCGCCCGCGCGCCTGTTCGCCGTAGGCCGTGCCGCGCGCTTTCGGCGCTCCTGCGATTTCGACAAGCGGAAATGGTGTGACTGTTGTCATCAAAAGGAAAGCCTCAAACTCGTATGAGTCCGGATAGTAATGCATTTTGATTGAATGAAAAGCAGAAAAATTCGATAGATTGCCAGTTCGAACTGCGTGGCGCATATCTATAATGCGAATGCCTGAGGAAGTGCATATGAACGAAACGATCATCGACCGGCAGCCACGCAGTGAGGCGGCCAGCCCGCTGCAGATAGATCTGGCGCGGCGGATCCTGGAGCGGATCAGGGATTCGGGCTGGACGGTTGGAACCCGCGTCTCGGTGCCGGACCTTGCCCGCACGTTCGGCGTTTCGCGTTCTCCCGTCAGCGCAGCGCTGGAACTGCTGGTCGCCCAGGGCATCTTAAGTCCCTTCGAGACGAGGGGGCTGCAATTGGCGCGCGATGTCGCCGATCTCGACCCGGAGGATATACTGCCCAGTTCTCCGCTCGAGGAGCTTTACCGCAGGATGATGCGGGAACGCGCGCTCGACCAACTGCCCCAGGAGGTGTCCGAGGCGGAACTGATGCCGCGCTATCAGGCATCACGCGGCATCGTGCGCAAGCTTTTGCTTCGCTTTGCCGCCGAAGGCCTGGTGCAGCGCCTGCCGGGGCACGGCTGGCGTTTCGCCGACACGCTTGTCGGCGAGGATGCCTACCGGGAAAGCTATGAATTCCGGATGGCTGTTGAATGCGCGGCGCTGCGGTCGCCCATGTTCAATGCAGACCCCCAGCAACTGGCGCCGGTCCGCCGCGCACACGAGCGCATCCTGGCGATCGTGTCGACAGGCAAGACGCTGATCGGCGGCGATGAATGGTTCCGGATCAACGCGTCATTTCATGAAGGACTTGCGGCCTGTTCCGGCAACCGGTTCCTGGCCGATGCGGTGCGTCAGCAGAACAATCTGCGCCGGTTGCAGGAATCGGCGGGTTTCGAGGAACTGCCGGCGGAACGCATCGAGCAGTCCTGCCGGGAACACCTCGCCATTCTCGATGCCGTCGAGGCGGGCGAGATCGAATGGGCCGAGGCGCTGCTGCGCCAGCATCTACGGCAGGCCTCCGAGTTCGGTGCGCCGCAGCGCTCTATCTGACGGGCAGCGATTCCGGCCGCTATTTGGGCTGGTCAGGTTCGAGCCTGATCAGTCCGTTCCACTACTGCTGATCGTTCCTGGTGCGCTGTCAGAAAAGGTGTCTTTCATTGCGCGCAGGATAATGACGGCCGAGGCCGCGCCTGGGTCGATGTGCCCCAGGGACCGCTCCCCGAGCCGTGCCGCCCGGCCACGGGCAGCGACCATGGACCGTGTCGAATTCGCGCCGGCTTCCGCGGCCGCCAGGATGCCGTTCCACATCTCCCGGCTGCCGGCGGCGCGCGCCTGTGCGCTGACCGCAGCTTCGGTTGCTGGAATCCAGGCGTCGAGCATGGTCTTGTCGCCGCGCTGCCCCTTGCCGCGCTCTCGAATGCCGGTCGTCATGGCCTCGATGATCGCCGCCTGGCCTGAAGGTGAAAGGCGTTCGTCCTGTTTGAGGGCTTGCGCCGCTCTGCGGAACGCGGTCGCATAAAGCGGCCCGGTGGAAGCACCGACGGCATCGAGAAAGGCGGACGCGGCAGCTGTGAAAACCTCTGACGGCAGCATATGGTCGAGATCGAGCTTGGCCAGCTCAGCGTTCACAGCCATGAAGCCGAGAGACATGGTAATGCCATGGTCGGCATCGCCAATGGCGCCATCGAGATCCGAGAGATGGTCCTTTCCCGCCTCGATCGCGATGGATATGCGATAAAACATCCTGCTCAGGCATTGCGCCGCGTTTTCGGACATCATGTTCCTCCCGGTTCCAGCAGGATGCGGCCACAGGCGCGTATCCTGTATCCTCAGCCGACCCGCAGGACAGCGGTATCGCAAGGATGGTGCAATAGCTCCGTCAACTCATTGTCGAGGTGCAGGATCGATATGGACGCACCGACCATGTCGAGCGAGGTGCAATAATGTCCCACCCAGTTCGCCTCTATCTTAATGTCCTTGGCGCTCAGCCGCTGCTCCACGCGCCTGAACAAAATGTAGAGTTCCATCAGCGGCGTTGCCCCGAATGAATTGATCAGCACCGCGACACGGTCGCCCGATGCCGGCTTCATTTCGGAAAAGATACGGTCCATCACCCGGTCGGTGATCTCGTCGGCGCTCATCATTTTTTCGCGGATGACGCCGCGTTCGCCGTGGATGCCCATGCCGATCTCAATGTCATCGGGACCGATCTCGAAATTGTGACGACGGGTCTGCGGGAGGGAGCAGGGCTCCAATGCGACCCCCATCGTGAATGTCCTCGAATTGGCCTTGCGTGTCGCCGCTTCGCAGGCATCGAGCGACAGGCCGCGATCGCAGGCGGCGCCGGCGATCTTGAACATGAAGAAGTTGCCGGCAACGCCGCGGCGGCCTTCCCTGTCCTCCAGCGGCGAAGAGGCGATATCGTCGGTCGTCACGACCGTTCGGACCTCGATGTTGTTTTCCGCCGCCATCTCGGCCGCCATCTCGAAGTTCATGACATCGCCGGCATAGTTGCCATAGACGAAGAGCACGCCTTGCCCGCCGGATGCCGCCCTGGCGCACTGAAAGATCGGGCCGGGAGGCGGCGATGAAAAGATATTGCCGACAGCCACGGCATCGGCGAGACCCTTGCCGACATAGCCGAGAAAGCAGGGCTCGTGCCCGGTGCCGCCGCCGATCACAAGCCCCACCTTGCCAAGTCGCGGCCCCGTGCGGGCAACGAGGGCGCGATGCGAGCCTTTGATCGGCTGGATATAGGCGCCATGCGCCTTCACCACGCCGTCAAGCATCTCCTCGACGACATCGTCAGGGTCGTTCAGGAACTTCTTGATGTGGGTCCGGAAGTTGCTGGGCAGGGCCACCGAGCTATCGATCTTCGGGCGTTGGGAAAGCTTTTGATCGAGCTCCGTCACGCCATCGGCATTCAGAATGCCGCGGCCCGTGGCAGCGTCGGTGATGAGCACGTTGACGTAGCCGCCGCGGAGCGCGGCAAGGATCGCCGGCACCTTGTCGAAACCACCGGCGACTGCAATCCGCAGGCCGATAGACCTGAGCATGTCGAGCGAAATTCCGATCGTCCGGTCGTCGAGCGGGCCAGCTACCGGGTTGCCCCGCCCGTCGATGAAGCGTCCCGCGAGGACGCCCACGGCATCTTTGGCGAGATATTGCTGCACCGAAACCGATTCGAAAAAACCGCTGGTGTGGATCGTTGAATTCGGACGCAGCGAGGCGATGCCGAATAGCGCTTTGTTGGCTTTAGAAAGCGCTGCGAACTGACTTTCGATCAGCGGCTCGCGCAGAAGAATGTCGCGGACTTCCGCATTGGAAACGATAGCCGGCGCGGTGATGTTGATCAGCTTGCCATTGACGGCATTGGCGATGGCGGCCGCGCAGAGTTCCGGAGTATAGGCAAAACTTGCTCGCGTGCCGCCAGTCGCCTGAACGACAGTGACGTCCTGAAGGCCGGGCACGGAGGCCTGCTCGCCAATCGCCAACACGGTTCGCCCCCAGGCAACGGCCACCGTGTCTCCGGATTTCAGAAGCTTGGTCAGAGCCTGCGCGGCCGCGGTGCCGAGACGATCGATCAGCGGACGCGCATTGTCGTCGCTCGGCACGACGAGGCAGTCATGCAGCCCGAAATGCCGTTTGAGTTCCTGTGCGATCGAGAGCGAACTCAGCCGTGATGGCTCGAGGGAAATGTTGACGATGCCGCGGGCGCGGGCATCGGCCAGGTAGCTGTTCACTGTCGCCCGCGAAATGCCCATGATTTCGGCGATATCGCCTTGCGTCATGTGGTCTTCGTAGTAAAGCCAACAGGCCCAGACATAGGGATCGTCACCATAGCGCAAGGGAATGGGTTCGGCGCCAGCCTCGGGTCCTGTCCGCACCGTTCCGTTCTTCCGCGCCGATGATGTCTTGACTGTCATGCTGCCTGGTTTCCCCGAATCCAGAATCGATCCTCAAGATGAGCGCAAACAGAGGAACTCACAATCTTGGTTCGATCAGGCGTTAACCTGGCTTCCGGCTGTAAAATCAGCCGGAGGCCAGCGCTCGGGAGGAGCGTAGTCGTAGCTCAATCACTCGCAGTCGCGGACTGCTGCAACTTCTCCTTGGCACCGAGCGCCAGTGCTTTCAGAATCAACGCACAGGATGTGGCGCCGGCGTCGAGCACGCCGAGCGAGCGTTCGCCCAGGCGGCTGGCGCGGCCAATCCTTGCAACCAGGTCCTTTGTGCCGTCACGGCCTTTTTCGGCTGCGACGACGAGCGCATCCAGAGCTTCCGGGAACGGCTTGCCGCCGGCGTTGGCGCCGTCGAACGCTTGGATCGCCGGCATGAGCGTATCGAGAAGCGTCTTGTCGCCGACCTTGGCCGATCCGATCGCCTGGATGCCGTCGAGACCACTGGTGAGCATGGCACTGAAAGTCCGGGCATCGATGGATGAAGATTTCTCGATCGTTTCGGCGAATTGCGTGAACATGACGCCATAGAGCGGCCCCATGGAGCCGCCGATCTCGGTCATCAGCACCGTGCCCAGCGTATCAAAGGCGGTGGCCAGCGACATGTCGTTGCCCCTGATCCGCTCCGCAGCCATGCCGAAGCCCTTGGCCATGTTGACGCCGTGATCGCCGTCACCGATTTTGCCGTCGATCTCGCTCAGATAGGCTCGGTTTTCGATGATCCGGTCGGCGATCGAAAGAACGATGTCGCCAGCGGAAGCGTTGTCAAACTGCTGCATTCGCCTGCTCCTAAAGCCTTGCGGGACAATCGACATCCACGTCCAGCAGCCTTTTCAACTCGGCGTCGAGCGCCATGACCGTGAGTGTGGCGCCGACCATTTCCAGCGAGGTGAAGTAGTTGCCGATGTAGGTCTTGTAGATGGCTAACCCGCGTCCGGTGATTTCCTGCTCGATCGTATCGTGGAGGATGTAGAGTTCGTTGACCGGCGTTGCGCCGAGGCCGGACACAAGAACCGCAACTTCGGTTCCGGCGGCAAGATCGTGATCATCAAGCACGATCCTGACCATCTGCTGCGCTATTTCGACCGCGGACTTCAGCGGCTCGACCCTGACGCCCGGCTCACCATGATGACCGATGCCGACTTCCATCGTGCCCGGCTCAATCAGGAAGTTGGGATGCCCCACGGCAGGCAGCGTGCAAGGGCCAAGGCCAACGCCGATGGAGCGGCAATTGTCGATCGCCCGCTGCGCCGTTGCCTGCACGTCCTCGAGGCGGGCACCTTGCTGGGCCTTGGCGCCGGCGCATTTCCACATGAAGATCTCGCCGGCGACGCCTCGGCGCTTCTCACGCTCATCCGGTCCGGCCGAGCATACATCGTCGTTGGCGACGACGGTTGCGATCGTAATGTCCTCCTTGGCCGCGAGCTTGACGGCCATCTTCACATTCATGTTGTCGCCGGCATAATTGCCGTAGAGGCAAACGACACCCTTGCCGCCATTCGCCTCCCTTGCGGCGTCAAGGAAGCTCTTTGCCGTCGGCGACGAGAAGAGCTCGCCGACCGCGACCGCGTCCAGCATGTTGCGGCCAGTGTAGCCGATGAAGGCAGGCTCATGGCCGGAGCCGCCGCCGGTGATCACGCCGACCTTGCCGCTGACCGGCGCATGGCGGGCTGCGATGACGCGCGGGTTGCTGCCGAGCCTGACGATGTCGGCATGCGCCTTGACGAAGCCCTTGACCGTATCTTCGACGACCTCGTCGGGATTGTTGATGAACCGCTGCATTGTTGCTCCAATCCTGCGCCGGTCAGACAATGGTGTAGCCGCCATCGACCAGAAGGTCGGCGCCGTTGATCATGTCGGCGCCGTTCGATGCCAAAAACACCGCCGCGGCGGCTATTTCTTCCGGAAAGGCAAAGCGGCCGGTCGGAATGCGTTGCTTCAGCGCCTCTCCGCGCGGCCCATCCCAGGCCTTTCTGCCGAGGTCGGTCAACACCACCGTCGGCGAGATCGTGTTTACCGTGATGCCGTGCTTGCCCCATTCGGCGGCAAGTGTCTTGGACAGGCCGATGACGCCGAATTTCGAAGCGCAATAGGCGACGTGCTGGTCGATCGCGACAGTGCCGGCCTGCGAGGCCATGTTGATGATCTTGCCACCCTTGCCAGCTTTGATCAGGGCACGCCCGGCGGCCTGGGAAACAAGGAAAGTTCCCTTGAGATTGATATCGATGGTCTTGTCCCAGGCATCGAGGCTGAGATCCTCGGCGGGAGCGAGCAGGGCGACGCCGGCGCTGTTGACGACGATGTCGATACGGCCGAAGGCGGCTTGCGCCGCAGCAAACACGGCTTCCACCGATCGCGGATCGGACACGTCGCAGACGAAGGATTTCGCACCGTTGCCGAGTTCGTCGGCCTTCGATCTCGCAACGGATTCATTGATGTCGATCACCCCGACGACCGCGCCCTTCGCGGCAAACGCCGATGCGATGGCGCTGCCGATGCCGGAGGCGCCGCCAGTGACCAGAGCGACCTTGCCGCCCAGTGAAAAATTGAGATCAACCTGTATTGAATCCGTCATGGTGCTCTTCCCGGCTTGTTGGAAAGTGGGGCGGGCAAGAGAGCCCACCCCACGGCTGGATTACTTGCGCGTCGCCAGAAGCTGATCGACGTTTTCCGCCGTCACCGGCGTCCACGGCACATTGTAGATCTTCTCCTTGCCGTCGTTCCACGGCATGTCCTTGTAGGTTGCCCAGATGTCGGATTGCGGCTTGTAGTCCCCCTTCTTGGCAGCGAAGATAGCAAGGTCGAGCGCACCTTGAGCCTGGGCGCGCGCGTCTTGAAGGATCGAGGTCATTTCACCGGCCTTGACGGCATGGAGCGCATCGGTGATGCCGTCGATACCGGCAATGGCGAAGCTCTTCACGTCGAGGCCGGCGGCCTTGATCGCCTCGATGGCGCCGAGCGCCATTTCGTCATTCTGGCCAATCACGCCGTTGATCTGGTTCGGATGCGCGGTGAGCCAGTTTTCCATGAGCGTCTGGGCTTCGGCGCGCGACCAGTTGGCGGTCTGATCCTCGAGGATCTTGACATCCGGGCACTCGGCAAGCGCTTTCTTGTTGCCTTCGAGGCGGGAAATCTGCGCGGACTGGCCGACCGGCCCTTCGAGGATAACCACATTGCCCTTGCAGCCGATCTTGTCGAGCACGGTCTTGGCTTCCATGTAGCCCGAGATCGTGTCGTCGGATCCGACATAGGAAGTCAACAGATCGGAGTTGACGCGGGTGTTCGAACCGACAACCGGAATGCCGGCATCGGCTGCCGTCTGAACGGCTGCCGCGCCGGCGTCGACGTCGATCGGAGCGAAGATGATCGCATTGTACTGCTGGGTGACCATCGTCTTGAACTGGTCCTGCTGGACCAGGGCATCATAGCGGCCGTCGAAGACCGTCAGCTCGACTTCGCCGCTCTTGACGGCCGGGTGCTCCTGAAGCGCTGCCGACCAGATCTGCATGAACTCCGCATTCAATCCGTAAGGCGCTGCGCCGATCTTGATCTTCTCCTGCGCCATGGCCGACGAGGCCAGCAGCGCGGTCGCAGACGCGAGCGCTATCATCAATCTTTTCATTCCGTACCTCCACTTAAGTGAGCGACCGACATGGTTCGCCTATCAACGGACACGCGCAGTGCAGGTCCGATTTCGAAAGGGGCCTTTTGTTTGAGCCTCGGATTGGGTCCGACGCCCTAAGCCCCGTAGTTTCTCTTCTGGTCAAGCATCACGGCGCCGACGATCAGGGCACCCTTGAGAACTTGCTGGTAGTAGGATTGGATACCCATCAGATCGAGGCCGTTGTTCATGACGCCGATGATCAGCGCGCCGATCAACGTGCCCGTCACCCGGCCGATGCCTCCCGAAAGGCTAGTCCCGCCGATCACCACCGCCGCGATCGCATCCAGCTCATAGGCAATGCCGGCCTGGGGAAGCGCCGAGCCGGTGCGGGCGCTGAGCAGCATCCCGGCGAGGCCGGCAAGGCCGCCGGATATGACATAGACGACGAACTGGATGCGGGTAACGTTGATGCCCGAGGTCCTGGCCGCATGAGGGTTGCCGCCGACGGCATAGATGTAACGGCCGAAACGGGTCCGATTGAGGATCCACCAGGAGACCGCAAACACGACTGCGAGAACGACGACCGGTGCGGGTATGCCAAGGACATTGCCTGTGCCGATCCAGCGGAATGCTGGTGTCAGCGCGGGAACCGGACGACCTCCGCCATAGATGAGGGTCAGTCCGCGCGCCGCCGACAGCATGCCTAGCGTCGCCACGAAGGCCGGCACCGAAAACCGCGACACGATCACGCCGGAAACGGCACCGCAGGCAATGCCGACCAGCAGGCCGATGCCGAGACCCAGGGCGACCGGATAGGGCGCGCCGGAAATCCCGGCGGTCGCGGAGGAGGTCACGAAGCTGGCGCTGACGATGCCGGCAAGCGCGACGACGGAGCCGACCGAGAGATCGATGCCGCGCGTCAGGATGACGAAGGTCATGCCGATGGCGAGGACACCGTTGATCGAGGTCTGCAGCAGCACGTTCGAGATGTTGCCGGCCGTCAGGAAGAACTCGTTGGAGACCGAGAGAACCGCCGCCAGGATCAGGAACGCGAGGAAGATCCCGTATTCCTGAATCAACAGCCGGCGCTGCTCCGAGCCGAGCCAGCCACTCGCATTCCTGTTGTCGCTAACCGACATCACCGGCTCCTTTGCCGCTGAGCGAACACCCCTGTTCATGTTGAAAGGTGGACGAGTGATTGGGCATTCGTTTCCTCCCGGCTGTAGATTCCGGCACTTCTGCCGGCGCGCATCACCATGATCCGGTCCGCCATGCCGAGGACCTCGTCGATTTCGGACGAGATCATCACGACCGTGCCGCCGGCAGCGGCGAAATCGCTGATGATCCGGTAGATTTCACGCTTGGCGCCGACATCGACACCGCGGGTCGGCTCGTCCAGAAGCAGGACTTTCGGATTGCGAAGGAACCATTTGCCGAGCACCACCTTCTGCTGGTTGCCGCCCGAAAGGCCGGAAACCGGCATCGTGTCGCGGGCAGCCTTGATCTGGAACTGCTCGCGCATGTCGCGGCTTGCTTGCGCCTCCCGAGCCCGATCCATGGCGAAGCTGGGGCTCATTTCAGGCAGGCTCGCCATGCAGATGTTTGCGCGCACGCTGTCGGAGAGATTGAGACCGGTCAGCTTGCGGTCCTCGGTGACCAGAGCCAACCCATGCGCCATGGCATCCGCCGGCTTTGAAATGGTGACCTCGATACCGTCGACCTTGATGCTTCCCGTCGATGGCTTGTCGAGCCCGAAGAGGCAGTTGAAGATTTCTGTCCGCCCGGCTCCCATCAGGCCGTAGATGCCGAAGATTTCTCCCTTTCGCACCGAAAACGAAATGTCCTCGATCTTGTTCGGGCAACTGAGCCCGGCAATTTCGATACCGGGTTCTTGCGTCGGCGTGCTGGTCTTGGCGAATTCCTCCGACAGCTCGCGGCCAACGATCATGCGAATGAGCTCGGGCCGATCGATGTCCGCAAGCGCGCCGCTGCCAACATAGGCGCCGTCGCGAAAGACCGTGTAGGAATCGGCGATCTGAAAGATCTCCGACAGACGGTGGGAAACATAGACGATGCCACGCCCTTGCGCCTGCAGGCGGCGGATCGCGGCAAACAGGTGCTGCGCCTCCCGCTCGCCGATCGCCGACGTCGGCTCATCCATGAAGATGACCTCGGCGTCGTGACTGAGCGCCTTGGCAATCTCGACGAGCTGCATCTGCGCAACCGAGAGGTTCATCATGTACTGCGTGGCCCGGATATCGAATTCCAGATCGTCCAGCAGCCTTTGCGCGGACCGGTTCATCGCACGGAAATCGATGCCTCCGAAGCGCGCCTTGGGCTCGCGGCCGAGATAGATATTCTCGGCAACCGTCATGTGCGGAACAGGGCTGAGCTCCTGCTCGATAATGGCAATGCCCGACGCCAGCGCGTCGGCGGGGCTTGCGAATTCCACATCCTTGCCGCGGCGGCGGATCGAGCCGGCATCGCGGTTGAAGATACCCATCAATATCTTGAGAAAGGTCGACTTGCCGGCGCCGTTACCGCCGCACAGGGCATGGACCGTGCCGGCGCGAAGCTGGAGGCGGCCTTCGCGCAAGGCTGCAACGCCGCCAAAGGACTTTGCCAGCCCTTCCACCTCGAGCAAAAGCTCCACGTAGTCTTCCTCCCTTTGGGCATTCGGCAATCCTTTTTGGTGGGGAGCCGATCGACACGGGGTAGCCTCCGCCCTGGTGCCAATGTGACAATAGTCAATATTTGTTCGACAAATGTCAAGTCATGGATTCGGCTTGATCGTGGCGCTGGAAATCAGGGTCGAAGCGGCCGCAACATCGCACTTGCCGGGTAGGTGCCGAGACGACGGCGACCGTAACGCGCATGCCGGCCGTTCGGCCACGCAGTGCGCCGACATCTTCTGCGGCATCCATAAGGAGTCGGGCGATCTGGAATGAGTGTTTCCCCGATCGCTTCACGCTAGTTCCGATCCGTCAAATGCCGGGATCGGACGCTTTGGGGCCAATTTTCAGTGGCGCGTCGTTTTCATCCGGATTGGGGACGGGGGCTTCGTCGGGAAGTCTGTCCGGATCCGGCTCACGCACCGGCTTCGGCTCGGGAAACGGCGGTGGCGTGGGCGCCGGAGTGGGCGTTGGTTCGGGAGTGGGAAGAATGGCCATGGTGTGATTTCCTTCCGCTCGCTGCATTCTGCCTTGGCGGGTCATCGACGTCGGGTGGGATTTCTGACGCCACCCGTTTCGACCGGTTTCGCTCTACGGGCTGATGCACGCAGAACGACCACGCGTGCCTATGGTTCCGATACGAGCCTCCGACGATCCCGCAGGCATCAGGCGCTCGTGGCAGGACGGCGCCGTCAGAAAATTGATCGAATGGTCCCCGCATGAGGGCCTTGTCGGCGTCGTGGAGCGCCATAATTTCCATTTCAGGGTGGGACAAACTCACCTGCTGAATAGGAGGCGGTCGTGAAGCACCAAACACTTGACCAACTGCATGCCGTTGCCGACGTTCACGCTGAAGCAACAGACCTCGTGGCGACTCGAAGCCAGCGTCTCGAACGTTGGGCGAAACTGCTAGAGCAAAATCCCGATCGGCGTCTCGAAGCGCTGACGGGCACCGAATACAAATCCCCTGAGATACGCGAAAAAATGCGCTACAACGACTCGCCTCTCACCGTTGCCTTCGAGGATCCGATTTTTCGCGCACAAGGCTTGAGAGATGACACCTATGGCGAAGCCAGGCGCTTCTTCGAGCTGACCGACTGGCAGTTGCACGAAATCGTCTGCCATTGCCATGTCGGCGCCACGATACGAGCGCGGTGGGCTGCCTCTCGCGTCCGTGCGGCAATGTCGGAGAGGTTCGGTTTCTTTGCCTGGCTGCGCGGAACATTCATGCATTGAAGCATCGGCATTGACGCTACAGGTAGGCATGTTCGGATGATGGAGGCGGCGAAGTGATTTTCACGCCTCCAATGGTCGTTGATGACGGATGCCGTTCGGCGGCGATCCGCCATCGGCGAGACTTGGATACCATCCGCATGGGCGGGATTCAGTCGGCGGGCGCGGTGTAGCGGCGATGGACCGCTTCCGCGATGGCGGCGCGGCTTCTATGCGGATCGAGACTATCGTCATCCTCGATGATAGCCGCTTCCTCCGCAAGTTCCATGTCCTTGACCTGGTTGCGGAACCAGGCCGAATAGTCGCCCGCGCGCAAGTGATGCTCCCAGGTGCGGTCGTCGATCCCCTCGGCGAGATGGAGGAACATCATGAGATTTTGCGCTTTCAGGTTGAGCGTGCCGTCAGCGCCGCGGAAATAGAAACTGTTGTCGCCAAGATCGCCCTCGGCATATTTGCGTATATGGCGCTTGCGTTCCTGCCGGGGACGTTCGACCGAGATCGGCCTCGCGGGATCGGCTGTCGAGCGGTTCCAATACAGAACCTTGTTTTCCGGTGGCGGCGCGACGCCCTCCGGCACGTCCTCGCCAATTGCGGCACAGAAGCTTTCGACGACCTTGTCGGCTTCCGGGCCAAGGGCCAGCACCGTGTCGACACCTGCCAGCACGTCGCGCGAAACCAGATCGGGATGGACTGTGACCAGAATGGTCGCCGAAAGGCTTTTTGGAAGCGCAAAGGATGTGCCGTCGCGTGCGTGCGGCAACAGGTGGTGTGCCTCGTCGATGATCAGCCAGTGCGGGCGTCCGGTGCGGGCGCGAAGCGCGGCAAGCTCCGGCAGCAGCTTGGCGAAGGCGTTTGGCCGTTCCCCGGTCTTGATCCCGAGCATGTTGACGGCGACATTGTTGGACGGCTTGGACAAAAGGTCGAAGATTTCGCGTGAGCTCGGCGGGCTTTTGGCGTCGCCAACCACCAGCACGTCCTCCAGTTCCTCGTAGTCGCCTTCCGGGTCGAGCACGCAAAACTGGAAGCCTTGCTCGACGAAGCGTTCGGTCAGGGCGGTGGCGAGGGTGGATTTTCCGATCCCGGACGTGCCGGCCAGCAGGACGCTGCCGCCGCGCGGTGAAAGGTGCATCACTGCGCCCGATCCGTCGTCCGCGCCAATCTCGATGCGTTGCCGCGCCGTGTCCAGCGAGGCGGCGTCATGCGAGATGAGGCCCTCGATCAACTCCCTCACGCCCGCGCCGCGGGCACCATTCGTCACGTGGCCCGCCGTCTCCCTTACCTTCGGCAGGGCATTGGCAACTGCAACGCCGAAGCCGACGGCGCGCAGAAAGGCGTGATCGTTCTCCGCATCGCCGATGCCGACGACATTGTGGGCGGACAATTCCAGATCCTCGAGGGCAGCGGCAAGACCGGTCGCCTTGTTGACCCCGCTCGGCAGCACCATGACGGCACCCTTGTTGAAGATTATCTCCAACTCCAAGCCAAGGTCCTTGATCACTTCCAGCACGATGGTCTCGTTGGGCTCCCTGGTGGCGACGACGGAACGTCCCATCGACAGGGGCGCGATCTTGCGCATCATCAGCCTGTCGACGAATTCCGCCGGAGGGGCAGGCGCAAGGATGCGCTCCTTCTTCGAAGCCGGCGTGTAGACGAGCGCGCCGTTTTCGGCGACGACCTTGTCGAAAATGCCAAGCTCCGGGAAAACGCTTTCGAGGTCGGCAAGCTCGCGACCGGTCACCATTATCAACTTGCGGCCGGTTTCCTTCAGCCGCTCGAGCGCAGCACGGGTCGCATCGGAAACGATCCCGTTTTCCGCGAGTGTGCCGTCGTAGTCAGTGGCTAGCGCAAGGGCATACATCGAGCCATTGTCGGCAGCCCGAAAGCCGACCGGAGATGCTTTCTCGCCGAACTGAGCGGAAAGGCATCTGTTTCGGTGACTTCCATTGGCCGAGTCCCGTCATCGTTTGTCATGGCCGCCCGCAATCATGGCTGATTGGTCCCAACGGCGCTGGCTGTCGATTGTTCCCAGCGGCGCAAGGCAAGAATCGCGGACGCCTGGCTTTTTGGTTGAGCATTGGGTTTTCCCAAAGCTGGTACCCACTTTCTAGCCGATGATCCTGAATCCGTTCGGCTCCTGACCGGGATCGACGTCTTGGGATGTCACGCCGGAAACCGACGCTCCGGTCGGCCCTTTCCACAACCGGTTCATCATCGTCGAAACCGCGCCTTCGGCCCCGACGATCAGTGCCGTTACGGATCCGTCATCTTCGTTGCGAACCCATCCGGACAGACCGAGCCTCTCGGCCTCGGTCCGTGTCCACACGCGAAACGAGACGCCTTGCACCCTTCCACTGAGCCTGACGCGTACCGCTTTGCGCCCATCCTCCATCATGATCACCTCCGTGCCAGTGGTTTTCTCATATCTTCAACTCCCCGGCGGCGGAAAAGGCTCCGCCTTCGCATTTCCAAGGGCTTCGGCCGGCCGCCAGTCCGATCCGCATGATATCGGCAACGGAACCATGCGGCGGCGGCTTTGTTAAGGACGGACAGCTGCAGGTTGCTGGGCTTCGGAGCCACGATTTCATGACTAACGATTCTCCAACGGGAGGCGCCATCCCGGCATCCGTTCCGACGATCGATCCAAAAGCCGCGCCGACGCTTCAGCACGCCGAGGCCGAGGTCTTCTACACAGAGGCGATCCGCGAGCTCGCCGCGACGGACATCCCCTTTCTTGTCGCCGGCACCTATGCGGTGAGCGCCTACACAGGCGTCACGCGCCAGACGAAGGACCTCGACATTTTCTGCAAGGCCGGCGACTACGCGCGCATTCTCGCGCATTTCAAGCAGGCCGGCTATGCGGTCGAGATCGTGGACGACCGATGGCTCGGAAAGGTCTTCAAAAGCACGCATTTTTTTGACGTCATATTCGCTTCAGCCAATGGCACCATGCCGGTCGGCGACCAATGGCTGGAGCATGCACGGCAAATCGAGCTGCTGGGCAGTCAGGTGCGGATCGTAGGTCCGACCGAGCTTATCTGGTCCAAGTGCTTCATCCAGGACAGAGGCCGCCACGACGGCGCCGACGTCGCTCATACAATCCTCAAAGCGCAGGATCAGATCGATTGGCACCGGCTGCTTTCCTATCTGGAGGTTCACTGGGAGGTGCTGCTGATGCAGCTTCTGAATTTCCGATGGATCTATCCGAGCGAGCGCGATCATATCCCGGCCTGGCTGCTCGACGAATTGCTTGACCGGCTCGCCAAGCAGAGGGAGTTGCCTACTCCCCGAATGAAAATCTGCCGCGGACGCCTGCTTTCGCCGACCGACTACGAGATCGACGTGAAGGAATGGGGCTTTGCCGGCGTCGGTGGAACAGGAGAATTTCGTGATGGCTGAGAAGGGCACAACCGCCACGGCAAGAGTTGGGAACGGCGGCACCGTCAGGATTGCGGCTGTCGGCGATCTGCATGTGCGTGAAGACGGCCAGGCCTCCTGCCGTGATCTCTTCGGCGAGGTCTCGCGCGAAGCGGACGTCCTCGTTCTCACTGGCGACCTCACCAATCTCGGCAAGCCCCGAGAGGCCGAAATCCTTGCGGAGGATTTGCGCGCCTGTGCAATCCCGGTCGTCGCCGTGCTCGGCAACCATGACTATGAATCCGGCGCGGTCGAAGACGTCGCCCACATCCTTCGGCAGGCAGGCGTCCATCTTCTTGACGGCCAGACGACGGAAATCAAGGAGGTCGGCTTTGTCGGCGTGAAGGGTTTCATTGGCGGTTTTGGGTCACGCATGCTCGGCTCGTTCGGTGAGCCGGCGATCAAGGCGATGGTTGCTGAAAGCGTCAGCGAGTCGATGCGGCTCGAAAACGCAATGCGGCAGGTTCGCACCGAACGCACGCTCGTCGTCCTGCACTACGCTCCGGTCATCGAGACGGTCGCTGGCGAGCCGTTGGAGATTTTTCCGTTCCTGGGCTCGTCGCGCCTGGCGGAGACGATCGATCGGTTCAAGGTCACCGCCGTGGTGCATGGCCACGCGCATCGCGGCGTCTATGAAGGCCGCACACCCGGTGGTGCCCCGGTATATAACGTCGCCATGCACGTGGCGAAGCCGACCGGCCGTCCTTACGCCTTGCTCGAAATCTGAAACTCCCTGCGCGTCGTTAGAGCGGGACGCGTTCAAGTTGAACTAGGCTCTCTGTTTGTTTTAGCCGCATTTCTGCGACGCCAAGTGATTCCGCTTGGCTGCAAAATGCTCTAGCGGTCGATCTCGCCGAATACGATATCGAGCGACCCGATGATCGCAGCGACATCGGCGATCATGTGCCCCCGCGACAGAAAATCCATCGCCTGCAGATGGGCAAAGGACGGCGCCCGGATCTTGCATCGATACGGAGTATTGCTGCCATTCGAAACCAGATAGACGCCGAACTCGCCCTTCGGCGCCTCCACGGCGGCGTAGACTTCTCCAGCGGGCACACGAATACCTTCCGTGTAGAGTTTGAAATGGTGGATCGTCGCTTCCATTGAGCGCTTCATCGTCGCTCGCGGCGGCGGCGTGATCTTCTGGTTCGGGATCGCGACCGGCCCGCGGCCTTCGGGCGCTCTCAATTTCTCCAGGCATTGCTTCATGATCCGGACCGATTGGCGCATTTCCTCCATGCGGACGAGATAGCGGTCATAGCAGTCGCCGTTCTTGCCGATCGGAATGTCGAAATCCATCTCGGGGTAGCATTCATATGGCTGTGCCTTGCGCAAATCCCATGCCGCTCCCGATCCGCGCACCATGGGGCCGGAGAAGCCCCAGGCCCAGGCGTCGTCCTGCCCGATCACACCGACATCGACATTGCGCTGCTTGAAGATGCGGTTGCCGGTGAGCAATTCGTCGAGGTTGTCGCAGACCTTGAGGAACGGGTCGCAGAAAGCCCAGATGTCGTCCAGAAGCTTCGGAGGCAGGTCCTGGTGCACGCCGCCGACCCTGAAATAATTCGCATGCATGCGGGCGCCGGAGGCGCGCTCGTAAAAGACCATCAGCTTCTCGCGCTCGGCGAAACCCCAGAGCGGCGGGGTCAGCGCGCCGATGTCCATGGCCTGGGTCGTGACGTTGAGGAGATGTGACAAGAGCCGGCCGATTTCGCAAAAGAGAACACGGATAAGCTGTCCGCGCTTCGGCACCGATATTTCGAGCAGCTTCTCGGCGGCGAGGCAGAACGCATGCTCCTGGTTCATCGGCGCCACGTAATCGAGCCGGTCGAAATAGGGCAAGGCCTGCAGATAATTCTTGTACTCGATGAGTTTTTCCGTGCCGCGGTGGAGCAGGCCGATGTGGGGATCGGCGCGGTCGACGATCTCGCCGTCCAGTTCCAGCACCAGCCGCAGGACGCCGTGAGCAGAAGGATGCTGCGGCCCGAAGTTGAGGGTGAAGTTGCGAACTGCGGCTTCGACCATGACGGTGCTCCGCTGTACTGGGTCTTTACGGCCGAAGCCGGGTGCTCCGGTCAGCCACGCCCGGCCCGATCAGGTCGTTGTCTGGATGATCAGCGTCAGCATGCCATCGCCATCGATGTTGGCAGCGACAACCTGCGAGGAATCCAGCCCGCTTGCCGCCAGCGCCGTTGCTGCCTGCGGCGACGCATCGATCGAGCTCTGCAGGGTGAGCAGATCTTCAACGCTGGTCTGGGTGATCACGGCCTCGGCTTGTGTCTTGAGTTCCGGAGGCAAATCCTCGAGGGCGACGATCGCAATCCCGGTAAAGTTCTGGTCCGTGAAACCCTGATCCGGTAGCGCTTGATCCGGCAGGGCTTGGTCGGGCGGCGTTTGGTTAGGCAGGCTTGGATCGGGCAGGACTTCCGGGGCCGGGGGTGCGATTTGGGGAAGCTGCGGGTCGGTGGATTGCGCGTGGATCGGCTGCGCCAGGGCCAATCCCGAAAGGGCGGCAATTGTCGTCAACATGCGCATGATCGTTCCTTCCGTTTTCCGTTTTGCTCAGGGAGGATCACTTGGTCACCACTCAACCATTGTGCCGGATTATGGTTCCCGTCGTCACGGATATGCCATTGGTGGAAGCTCTGCCGCATCGCCCATCCGGTCGCGCGTGGTCGAAACATGGAACGATTCCGAAAGGCGTTCATTCTCCCCCGATCACACCCTTGATCACAGGTTTGGCGGGGCGCTTCACCTCGAGGAGAAAGCCATGAGAATCAGCGAGTGCATGACACAGAATGTTCAGGTCGCCAGTCCGGAGCAGTCCTTGCGGGATGCCGCACGAGCCATGGCCGATCTTGACGCCGGTGTTCTGCCCGTCGGCGAGAATGACCGGCTGGTCGGCATGATCACGGACCGCGACATTGCCGTCCGCGGCATCGCGGAGGGCAGAGGCCCCGACGCCAAGATCAGGGACGTGATGAGCGCGGAGGTGCAATGCTGCTTTGACGACCAGGAAGTCGACGATGTCCTTCAGAACATGGGCAATCTCAAACTGCGGCGAATGCCGGTGATCAGCCGCGACCGGCGGTTGGTTGGCATTGTCTCGCTCGGCGATCTCGCCGCGAATGGCGAGGCGGCCTGGGCCGGCGAAGCGCTGGGCGGCATTTCGCAGCCGGGCGGCGACCATTCGCAGACAGCGCACTGATGCATCATACATCATAATTGAATTCGAAGTTCCTGCTCCATCGCCGGCATCGTCGCTCGGGAACTTCGAAATCCAAAACTGCACGGTTTCACGCCTTTGCGCTACAGCGCCGTGCGCCCGTTCGCATGATCCACCGGGAAAATCTATTCCGATTTTCCCGGTGGATCATGCGTCGGGCCCGATGTTATGCAACGGAGAATCGATCGATGACCCACAGCCATGTTCCGTCGCCTTGGCGGCGGGCGACCTCGGCGGTCACGGTGCCATCGGGAAGATGGGTTGAGGTGAGTGCCAGGTCTCCGCTGACAACAGCCGGGGCCTGATTTCCGGCAGCAAATTTTCGGCCCGTTGCGGTGATCTCCGCGAAGAGTGCCCGGATCGCTTCCCGGCTACGCGTCAGCTGCCCTTCACCGCTGTCGACGACGGCGTTCTGCTCAAAAAGCGCGGCCATGCCGTCGATGTCTCCCACCCACTGCCGGGAAATCAGCAGGCGCTCCAAATCCTGGGGATCATGCGCCGGCTCACGGCCTGGCTCATCGGTCATGGCGACACTCCTCCGACGCTCTCATGAACTACAGGTTCTCACGAACTGCAGGGTCTCATGAGTTGCAGGCTGCCGCAAAGGCCTTGGCGGCCTGGGCACTGCCCTTGAGGGAAACATCGTAGGTGGATTCTCCGCCGAGGTTGATGTGAAGACTGCTTCCGGATGCGATCCAGCCCAGCAGTGGATCCTTGGCGCTAGCCTTGAATACCGGCATGGACGCCAAGGTCGGGGAGACCTGGATTTCCCCGAGGTAGAGCAGCGTGGCGATCACCCTCCCCGGTCGACATCGCGGTCCGCAACTCGCCATTTGGCGGCGCCGGCGCGGCGCCGGTGGCTGCGGCCCTCGTTGAGGAAGTCGGCGATCCTTGCCGCCAACTTCGCCGAGGCGAAGGTGAGCAGCCGGTCGTGATGGACGACGGGCTCGTCGTTCTCATTGTCCCAGATCTCGAACCGGCAGCTTGGGTTCGGTATAGCTTCGAAACGGTGCTTCATATCGATGGTCCCGGTCGTTTGGTTGCCTTGGGCGGTCGAGGATGCAAGGGCATGGGCCGTGCCGTGGTGGGCAGTGCGGGCGCGCTTTCGCCAGCGCTGTTGGCAAACAGGAGAAGGTCGGCCCTGGCCCACAGCAGATAGCAGGCAAGCAATGTCAGCGGCGCGGCAACGAGGGCAGGGGAACCGCCCAACCACACCTCAGGCAAGGCGGCGCCCATCGACAGCGCCGCCGCGAGCATCGCCGGCAGGCGGCTGGCCAGCACCGCACTGCGGAACAGATCGGGCCATCCAGCCGGCCACCCGGGCACGCTGGCGCCGGGCCTGTAGGCGGCGCTGCCGAACTTGCCGAGCGCATGCAGCAGTCCGGCGGTCGCCGCCAGCACCGGCTGGCCGAACAGGAACAGTGCTGCGCCAAGCCCGATCGCGCCGATCCCCGACAGGAGATCGGCGAGGCGGTTAAGCGCTGGATCGGGGACATCCCGCCCGGCCCAGGCGCGGTGATAGACCTCGCCGCTGCAGAAGAAGACCAGCGTTGCCAACGTCAGCGCCACCGCACTGCTGCTGCCAGCGAAATAGTCGAACAGCGCGGCGCCGCCGCGCATGCCGGATCCCTGAGGGGCGGCGAGCTGGATCGTGACGCCCATCACCAGCCCGAGCGCGTTGCCAAGATTGTAGTAGCCGCCAGGACCGGCCATACGCGCCCGGATCGCCGCCGCAAATCGTGAAAGCGCCTCCGCGGTCCGGCCAGGACCCGCAGCCTTCGGTTTCGCGTCGAGACTCGACGGCTCGAAGGACAAGAGCTCGGCCAGCGCCGAGGCAGTGCGCCATTCGGATAGCGCGTCGTCCCGGCGGAGTGGCGCGTGATCGTTGTCGAATCGCATCGAACCCTCCTCGTCATGGAGCCGACGGTTCCGGAGAGCTCGAGGCCTCCGGTGATCGGCTGTGATCGACGGACCGAGGTTCTGCGACCCCGGCTTACGGATGGCTTACGGGCGTTTTGGATTATGCTTTTGGCAGCGGCACGCTCGCTCGATGTCGCCTCGGTTAGCTTGCCTTTGGCGCGAGCCGCTGCGCGACATGGTCGGCGATCGTCAGGCTTGAGGTCAGGCCGGGGCTCTCGATGCCGAACAAATTGACCAGACTGTCCACGCCGTGCACCGCCGCGTCCTGGATGACGAAGTCGGCATTGGCTTCGCCCGGACCGGACAGCTTCGGCCGGATGCCGCTATAGGCGGGCTGCAGGTCGCCAGCGGCGAGGTCCGGCCAGTATTTGCGGATCGTAGAAGCGCTCGCCACGCGTTGGATCGACGCGATAGTCGAGCTGATCCGTCCATTCGACGTCCGGCCCGAAGCGGGCGACGCCATCGCCGCTGGTGCTGTCGACTGCGTCGAGAACGATGCGCCCACCCTCGATGCGGCCGCAGACGATGCGGGTGTTGAGGCTGAGTGCCGCCCCGTGCTCCTCTACGTCGCCCCGCAAAGCAAGCATCAGGGCGTGGCTGTCGATGATGCCGGTGGCGGGCGACAGCAGGGCGGCCGTGCACCGCAGCTTGGGCTCCAGCGCGCGTGCCCCTGCTGCGGTCAAGGGTGTCAGGTCGCCCGCGCCGCAAGCAGAGGCGTTGGCCAGAATGGAAGCAAGCACCGGCTCCTGTTCGGCATCTGTGGCGACGATGAGCTTGCCGCAGCGCGCATGCGGAACCGCCCGCTTCTCGCAATAACGGTAAAGCTGTTCCCGGCCTGCCACGCAGAGCCGGGCCTTCTGCGATCCGGCCGGATAGTAGATGCCGGCATGGATGACCTCGGAATTGCGCGAACTCGTTCCGGTGCCGATGGCATTCTCGGCCTCGAGGACCAGGGTGTCCATCCCGCGCTGCGCCATCTCTCGCGCGATCGCGAGGCCAATGACGCCGGCGCCGGCGACGATGCAGTCGACGTGGTCCATGATCAGGCCACCTCAGCCTTGTTGTTGTGCCTGCTGGTGAGCCGTTCGGGAATCATGTCTCGGCGATGCGCACAGCCGGCTTGGCGCAGCTTCTCGCGTTCCAAGGCCTCGAAGCTGAAATTCTGCATGTCTTTGTCCATCCGCCAGCCCTTCCGAAAGGGCTTGACACCCTTACAAGAAACAGATGCACCAAACACCATTAATGCTAGAGGCGATGCGCGCCGAACGGCGGCAGGACCCGGCGTGCAGGACAGGACCCATCATGGACGCTCGACCGAATTCTCCCGAAGCTCGCGACATCAGCTATCACATGCACGGCTACACCAATGCCCGCAAGCATGAGGAAGCAGGGCCGCTCGTCATCGAGAAGGGCGACGGCATCTATGTCGAGGATCTGGCCGGCAACCGCTACATCGAGGCGATGGCCGGGCTTTGGAGCGTCGCGGTCGGCTTCTCGGAGAAGCGGCTGGTCGATGCGGCGGTGCGCCAGATGTCCAAGCTGCCTTATTATCACGACTTCGGCTCCAAATCGCATTCGCCGCTGATCGATCTCGCCGAGAAGCTGGTGCAGATGGCGCCGGTGCCGATGAGCAAGGCGTATTTCACCAATTCCGGCTCCGAGGCCAACGACACGGCCATGAAGATGATCTGGTACCGGTCGAATGCGCTCGGCCAGCCGGCACGCAAGAAGATCATCAGCCGCATTCGCGGCTATCACGGCGTCACCATCGCCTCGGCAAGCCTGACCGGCCTGCCCAACAATCACATTTCCTTCGACCTGCCGATCGCCAGTGTGCTGCACACGTCGACGCCGCACCATTGGCGCGAGGCGCTGCCAGGCGAGAGCGAAGAGCAGTTTTCGAGCCGGCTTGCCGACGACTTGGAAAAGCTGATCCTGGCCGAGGGCCCGGAAACCATCGCCGCCTTCTTCGGCGAGCCGATCATGGGCGCCGGCGGCGTCATCGTTCCGCCGGCCGGCTACTGGGAGAAGATACAGGCGGTCCTGTCGAAGTACGACATCCTGATCGTCGCCGACGAGGTCATCTGCGGTTTTGGCCGAACCGGCGAGATGTTCGGTTCGCAGACCTTCGGCATCAGGCCTGACATCATGGTGCTGTCGAAGCAGATCTCTTCTTCCTACCTGCCGATCTCGGCCCTGCTGATCAACGAGAAAATGTTCGAGCCGATTGCCGACGAAAGCAATCGGATCGGCACCTTCGGTCATGGCTTCACCGGCGGCGGCCATCCCGTCGCGGCGGCGGTCGCGCTCGAGAACCTGAAGCTGATCGAGGAGCGCGACCTTGTCGGCAATGCGCGCACGGTCGGCGCGCATATGCAGAAACGGCTGCGCAACCTCGCTTCGCACCCGCTTGTCGGCGAGGTGCGTGGCGTCGGCCTGATCGCGGCGGTCGAACTGGTCGGCGATAAGGTGACCAAGACGCCGTGGGAGACGGCCGGCGCGCTGGGCGGGCTTGTCAACGGCTTCATGCAGCAGAACGGCGTCATCTCGCGCAACATGGGCGACGCGCTGGCCTTCTGCCCGCCGCTGATCATCACCGAGCCCCAGGTCGATCAGATGATCGACGCGTTTGAAAGATCGCTCGAAGCCGCAGTCAAGCAGGTCGGACTATAGGGCTGAACAGCCCACCCGAAGGCAGAGGCTGAATGGGCGTTGGTGATTGGCGAAAGCCGAAGCGGTATCCAATCTCCCCCCTTGCGGGGGAGATGTCCGGTAGGACAGAGGGGGGTGTGAAGGATCGCCAACTTTCGACTTCAGCCTTGCCAACCCGAATCAGCTTGAGGGCGCGGCTGCGATCGATTGACAGGTCGGAGGGAAGCACCCCCCTCTGCCTGCCGGCATCTCCCCCGCAAGGGGGGAGATCGGCAGCTTCGGCGGCGCCGCCAAGCTCGGTAATTGGTCTGAAGCGATTGCTGGGAACGATTGCCCAGGACCATTACTTGAACATCCTTTGCGCAGGTGCTACGTCGCCCATATCGACAGGGGCGCTCCGTATTGCCGGGGCTGAGATGGTGGGTGCAAGCCTTCGGTCCCTCAAGCTGATCTGGGTAATGCCAGCGGAGCGAGGCGACCATGTTTTCAGGTGCACAGATTTCCCTGTATCCGATGTGCGACGATTTTGTCGACGTCATCCTTGGGGCACTTTCGGCGATGGACCCCTATCGACCGAATTTCCGCATCGAGACCGACGACATCTCGACGCTGATCGTCGGCCCGCCGGAACAGCTTTTCCCGGCCATGCGCGACCTCTTCGCATCGGCGGCGGCAAGTGACGTGCATTGCGTGTTGTCGGCGACGGTGTCGCGCGGCTGTCCGGGCGAGCCTGACGATCCGATCTGCACACCGATTTCCGGCAGCAGCCACGAGCTGTCCCTGGCCGAGCGCATCGGCGCGGCGCGGGCGCATGTCGACAGTGCGAAAAAGCTTGGACAGGAGGTCGCCGCGCAGTTCTCGCTCTATCCGCTCGGCGAGGGCCATCACATGGACGAGATCTACGGCTGTATCGACTTCCTCAAGACTTCGGGCGTCTTCGACAGGTCGAAGAATTTCTGCACGAAGCTGAAAGGCGACGCCGGACCGGTGTTCGCGACGCTGTCGGAAGCCTTCCTTCGTTTCGGCGCGCCGCAAGGCCATGTCGCGCTCGATCTCACCGTGTCGGCGAACAGCCCGAGTCCTTGTTAGTGTTGGCTGTCAACGGGTTGCAGCGAAATCCGAAACAGCATCCGGAACGACCACCAGCTTGCCGACAAAGTCCTTGGCAATGAAATCAGCCTGGGCGCGGTGGAAATCGGAGAGCTTGTAGACGCCGCCGACCAGCGGCCGGATCTTCTTGTCTTCGATGTAGCGAACGATACGGCGGAAGTCGTGCCGCGTGCCCTGGCTGGAGCCATGCAGCTGCAACTGCTTGAGATACATGGTGCGCAGATCGAGCTGCACGACCGGGCCGGCAATTGCGCCGGCTGTGGTGTAGCGGCCTTCGGGCCTGAGGATGCGCAGCAGATCGTTGAAGATCGCACCGCCGACCAGGTCGGCCACCACGTCGATCGGCTGGCCGCCGGTCGACTCATTTACCGCAGCCGGCAGGTCAGCCACGCCACGGGTGATCACCGCCTCGGCGCCGATGTCGAGCACGGCCTGTTCCTTGCCCTTGCCGACGACGGCATATGGGATGGCGCCGCGCGCCCGCGCCAGCTGCACGATGCCGGAGCCGACGCCGCCCGACGCGCCGGTGACCAGCACGCGCTCGCCGGCCTTCAATGCGGCGCGTTCCAGCATCTGCTCGCCGGTGAGATAGGCGCAGCAGAAGGTGGCGAGTTCGACATCGGTCAACTCGGTGTCGACGACATGGGCGTTCTCGGCCGGCACGGTCTGATACTCGGCATAGCCGCCGTCACGGCCGTGGCCCATATAGTCGATGTCGGCGAGTGAATCGTCGTCGCGGTTGTAGATGGAGAAGTCGACCATCACCCGCTCGCCGATACGGTCCGGCGAGACACCATCGCCGACTGAGACGATGTGGCCGACCGTGTCGGTGCCCTGGATGCGCGGGAAGGTCAGCGTGTTGCCCTGACGCCGCCAGGTCGATACGGCGGCAGCATCTTCCTCCGTGCCATAGGCGCCCTGTCGCACCCAGACATCGGTGTTGTTCATGCCGCAAGCGGTGACCTTGATCAGCACTTCGTCAGGGGCGGGCGACGGCACTTTCACGTCGGTGCGGTAGACGAGCTTTTCCGGTCCGCCGTGACCAGTCAGCTGCACGGCGGCCATGGTGGCGGGGAGGGTTTTGGTCATGGCGTTCATGTCAGTTTTCAGATGTTGGCAAACACGCTCTTCACCGCATCCGCCGTCTTCGACACGACGATGTCGGCCTCTTCGCGCGTCAGGCAGAGCGGCGGCGCGAAGCCGAGAATGTCGCCTTGCGGCATGGCGCGGCCGATGACGCCGCTTGCCGCAAGGGCGGTAGCGACCTGCGGCCCGATCTTCTGCGAGGCGTCGAAGAACACGCGGTCGTCCCGGTCGGCGACGAACTCGATTGCCGCCAGCATGCCGTCGCCGCGGACGTCACCGACATGTTTGTGGCCGCCGACGGCTTTCGTCAGTTCGGCGCGGAAATAGGCGCCGGTCTCGCCGGCGTTGGTCACCAGGTCCATCTCGTCGATCAGCTCGAGATTGGCGACGCCGGCGGCAACGCAGATCGGATGCGCCGAATAGGTCCAGCCATGGCCTATGCTGCCGAGCTTGTCGGAACCCTGCACCAGCACCTGCCAGACCTTGTCTGCGACGATGACGCCCGACAGCGGCGCATAGGCCGAGGTCAGGCCCTTGGCGATGGTGATCAGGTCGGGCTTGATGCCGTAGTGGTCGGAGCCGAACATGGTGCCCAGCCGGCCGAAGCCGGTGACCACTTCGTCGGCGACCAGCAGCACATCGTATTTCTTCAGCACCGCCTGGATCTTTTCCCAGTAGAGGACGGGCGGCGGCACGATGCCGCCGGTGCCGAGGATCGGCTCGCCGATGAAGGCGGCGACCGTGTCCGGGCCCTCGGCCAGGATCATCTCTTCGAGCTTGTCGGCGCAGTGTTGGGAAAACTGTTCCTCGCTCATCGAGCGGTCGGCGCGGCGGAAATAGTAGGGCGCCTCGGTGTGCAGGATCGGCGCACGCGGCAGGTCGAAGGCGTTGTGGAACAGGTCGAGCCCGGTCAGCGAACCGGTCATGACGCCGGAGCCATGATAGCCGCGCCAGCGCGAGATGATCTTCTTCTTCTCCGGCCGGCCGAGCACGTTGTTGTAGTACCAGATCAGCTTGATGTTGGTCTCGTTGGCGTCGGAGCCGGAGAGGCCGAAATAGACCCTCGACATCCCTTGCGGGGCGCGGTCGATGATCATCTTGGAGAGCGTGATCGACGCCTCGGTGCCGTGGCCGACATAGGCATGGTAGTAGGCGAGGTTCTTGGCTTGCGCGGCGATGGCATCCGCGATTTTCTGGCGGCCATAGCCGACATTGACGCAGTAAAGCCCGGCGAAAGCATCGATGCTCTTGCGCCCATTATTGTCCCAGATGGTGACGCCTTCGCCGCCGGCGATGATGCGGGTCGGGCTCTCGCCGCGCGCGTGGGTGCCCATATGGGTCGAGGGATGGAAGAAGTGGTCGCGGTCCCAAGCGGCGAGTTCGTTGGACTGGTCGAGCATCTTTTTTACTCCTAAGGAAAAGTGTGGGGCGCGGCCTAGGCCACATCCAGGCAGAGGTATTTGAGATCGGTAAAGGCTTCGAGCCCATGGCGCGAGCCCTCGCGGCCGATGCCGGACTGTTTGACGCCGCCGAACGGGATCGGCGCGCCGGTGATCTTGACCCGGTTGATGGCGACCATGCCGTAGTCGAGCGCGCGGCCCATGCGCAACTGGCGGCCGCCGTTCTCGGTGACGACATAGGCGACGAGGCCGTACTCGGTGGCGTTGGCGCGGGCGACGACTTCCTCTTCGCTGTCGAAGGGCGTCACCGCGGCGACCGGACCAAAAGTTTCCTCGCGCATGATCAGCGCGTCGTCGGTGACATCGGCCAGCAGGGTCGGCTGGTAGAACAGCGGTCCTGCAGAATCGCGTTTGCCGCCGGTGAGGCAGCGTGCGCCATGGGCGAGCGCATCGGCGACCTGCTCCTCGACCTTCTTGACGCCGCGCTCGTGCATCAAAGGCCCGATGTCGGTGTCATCGGCCAGGCCATTGCCTGTCCGCAACGCGTCGATGCGCCTGGCGAAGGCGGCGCAGAAACGATCGTAGATCGGGCGCTGGACATAGATGCGGTTGGCGGCGAGGCAATCCTGGCCGGACGTGGCGAATTTGGCGTCGACGGCGATGGTCACAGCCTTGTCGAGATCGGCGTCGGCAAAGACGATCAGCGGCGCATGGCCGCCAAGCTCCATCACCAGCCGCTTCATCGTCGGCGCACTTTGCGCGGCGATCAGCCTGCCGATCTCGGTCGAGCCGGTGAAGCTCATGGCCCGCACGCGAGCGTCTTCGCACATCCGCCCAACGATGGTCGAAGCCTTGCCGGTGAGAACGTTGAAGACGCCTGCCGGCAGGCCGGCGCGTTCGCCGAGCTCGGCCAGCGCCAGTGCCGATAGCGGCGTTTCAGACGAGGGGTGCGCGACGATGGTGCAGCCGGCGGCAAGGGCGGCGGCCGCCTTGCGGGTCAGCATGGCCGCGGGAAAATTCCACGGTGTGACGACGCCGACGACACCGAGCGGTTCGCGCCGCACCATCATCTCGGCATTTGGCAAATGGCTGGTGACGCTTTCGGCGTTGAGACGTTTTGCCTCCTCGGCATACCACTCGACGAAAGAGGCGGCATAGTCGATCTCGCCAAGCGACTCCTTAAGCGGCTTGCCTTGTTCGAGCGTCATCAGGAGCGCCAGATCATCCTTGGCGGCGATGATCAGGTCGAACCATTTTCGTAGGATTTTCGAGCGCTCCTGCGGCAAAAGTCCGCGCCAGGCGGGAAAGGCGCGCGATGCCGCGTCGATCGCCTTGCTCGTCTGCCTGCTATCGAGCGCGGCAACCCAGGCAACGGTGGCGCTTGTGGCAGGATCGGTCACCTCGAAGCTCTCGGCGGCCTCACTCGCCGTCCAATGGCCGTCGACATAGGCGAGCTCGCGCAGCAGCCGGCGGTCGGCGAGGCGGTCGAGTGCATCATGGCGGTGTGGGCGGGCAAAATGCGCGGACATGTTCGAGGTCTCCCGATGTCGAGGCGATGTGGAGAGACTATGCGCGCGGTGCAGACAGAGAGACTGTTTCAACGCCGTTGCGTAGAGAGATTGTCTCTATTGCATCGCCCGGGTAGACGATCTCTCTAGCGTTACGACGACACCGGCAGCAGATCCGCCACCGGCAAGGAAATCTCCTCCTTCACCGTCTTGGTGACGATGTAGGTGAAATAGCGATCGATGCCGATCTCGCGTTCGAGCAGCGCGTCTACGAGCCGCTGATAGGCGTCGATGTCGCGCGCCATCACTTTCAGCAGATAGTCGACGCCGCCGCCCACCGACCAGCAGGCAACGATTTCGGGAACATCGCGGATGACGCGCTCGAAGCGGTCGAAATCGGCTTGTCGGTGGCTGGCCAGCGTCACCTCCATCAGCACGGTTGCGACCGGCGCGACGGCGCGCATCGCAACCTTGGCGTGATAGCCGGAGACGATGCCGGCCTTTTCCAGCTTGCGCAGCCGCATCCAGCACGGCGTCGGCGACAGGCCAACCTTGTCGGCCAGCGCCAGCTTGGTGATGCGCCCGTCGCGCTGAACCGCGTCGAGGATTTTGAGGTCGATCTGATCGAGTTTCAATGCGGCCATGAGCGTCTGCTTTTTTCTTGCCCGACACCATGACGGCGCATTATTTCGATTGTCAATTGCACTGATTTCGATCTCTAATAAGTCATGACATTGTGGCGTCCAGATCCCGCGCTCATCCGGCGGCCGGCCTATCAATCGCTCGCCGACCAGTTTGCGCGTGCGATCCATGACGGGCGGCTGGCCAACGGCGCGCGGCTGCCGACGCATCGCCGGCTGGCCGACGACCTGAAGCTTTCGGTGCAGACGGTCAGTCGCGCCTATGAGGAACTGATCCGCCGGGGCCTGGTTTCCGGCGAGATCGGCCGCGGCAGCTTCGTGCAGACACAGCGCCGCGAGCCGGAGCCGCCATACCTGCCGGAGCGCCTCGGCGAGGTCATCGATCTCTCCATCCTGAAGCCGGTGTGCGAGCCGATGCATCTGGAGCGGCTAAAGCAGGCGCTGGGCTGGCTCGCCGAGAACCTGCCGTCTAGCTCGGCGCTGTCGTTCCGGCCGAACATGGTGTTTCCGCGCCACCGCGCCGTCGCGGTCGACTGGCTGCGGCTCTGCGGTCTCGATGTGTCCGCGCAGAATGTCAGCCTGACCAACGGCGCCACGGCCGGCATGACGGTGGCGCTGATGAGCGTGGCGCCGCCGGGTTCGACCGTCGCCACCGAGGCGATCGGCCATCACACGCTGATCCCGCTGGCGCGCTATCTCGGCTTCAACCTCGAAGGACTGCCGATCGACGACAATGGCGTGATCCCGGAGGCGCTCGACGAGGCTTGCCGGTTGTCCGATATCCGCGCCGTATTCGTGCAGCCCTCGGTGATCAACCCGACCGCGACGCTTATGGACGCCGCGCGGCGCGAGCAGATCGCCGCGGTTGCGCGCAAGCACGACATCGCCATCATCGAGAACGACGTGCTCGGCCCCCTGGTCGAGGGCCGTCCGCCGCCGGTCGCCGCCTTCGCGCCCGAGCGCACGCTCTACGTCACCTCCTTCACCAAGATCGTGGTACCGGGCCTGAGCATCGGCTATCTCGCGGCGCCCGACCGCTATGTAGCCGCCGTCGCCAACCGGCATCTCGTCTCCAACTGGATGGCGACGCCACTGGTGGCGGAGATCGCCACAAAATGGGTCGCCGACGGCACGGCGATGGAGCTCGTCCGCTGGCAACGTTCGGCGCTGCGGCGGCGGCAGGAGATCGCCGCCGAAGTGCTTGCCGGGGTCGACTACCGTGTCCATCGCGACGGATTGCATCTGTGGCTGCAGCTGCCCGGCGACCGCGCCGAGGAGAGTTTCGTCTCACAGGCCCGTTTGCAGGGCGTGGCGATCGCGCCAGGCACATCCTTCCGCATTTCGCAGGAGCCATGGCAGCCGGCAGTGCGGATCTCGCTGGGCTCGACCACCGAGGGGGAACTGCGCGCCGGCTTGAGCGTTGTCACCAAACTTCTGCTCGGCGATCCGGAGCATCTTCTGCTGGCGATCTAGGCAGACATTGCCGCGAAATTGTGCGGAGCCAGAAACATTGTCATGATATTATTTTCCTGATTGACATGATTTGGCGCGTTCCGCATCGTTGAAGGCACCAGGTTCTCCAGCACGGGGAAATTCATTGTCCGCGCCCATCATCACGATCGACGGCATTTCGAAAAGCTTCGGCACCTTCAAGGTGCTGGACGGCCTGTCGATGCAGGTCATGCCGCGCGAGAAGCTGGCGCTGATCGGCCCATCCGGCTCGGGCAAGACGACGATCCTGCGCATCCTGATGACGCTGGAGAGGATCGACAGCGGCCACATCCAGATCGACGGTGAGCAGCTTTACCACATGGAGCGCAACGGCCAGTTGCTGGCCGCCGACGAACGGCATCTGGCAAGAATGCGCCAGAAGATCGGCATGGTCTTCCAGCTGTTCAACCTGTTTCCGCACAAGAGCGTCATCGACAACGTCACGCTGGCGCCGATCTTGACCAAGGGCATGCCGCGCGCCGCCGCCGAAAAGCGGGCGATGGAACTGCTCGACATGGTCGGCATGGCCGACAAAGCCAAAGCGATGCCGGCGCAGCTCTCCGGTGGGCAGAAACAGCGCGTGGCGATCGCCCGCGCGCTGGCGCTGCAGCCAAGGATCATGCTGTTCGACGAAGTGACATCGGCGCTCGATCCGGAACTGGTCGAGGAGGTGCTGAACGTCTTATGGCGACTCTGCTCCGAGACCGACATGACCATGCTGCTCGTCACCCACGAAATGGGTTTTGCCCATGATTTCGCCGACCGGGTTCTGTTCTTTGACCGCGGCAAGATTGTCGAAGAAGGCAAGCCCGACGAGATTTTCCGCAATCCCAAGCAGGAGCGCACGCAAGGCTTCCTGAAGAAGATCATCGCGGCCGGACATCGCGTCTGACCGCCATGCCAGAGGCGGCAACGCCGTCCTCAACGGCGGCGAAGCCGTCCCGTAACCAAACCGAGAACGACCAAACCAAGAAGAGACACAAGGAGTTGGGAACAATGAAGAAACTTGGCATTCTGGCCGGCGCGGCCGGTGTTGCACTGACCGCGATTCTGGCCGCCTCGACCGCGGGATCGGCCGACGACGGCAAGCTCGAAGAGCTCAAGGCACAGGGCTTCGCCCGCGTCGCCATCGCCAACGAGCCGCCCTATACGGCGGTTGCGGCCGACGGCAAGGTTTCGGGCGCGGCGCCCGATGTGGCGCGCGAGATCTTCAAGCGCCTCGGCGTCAACGACATCGTCGCCTCGATCTCGGAATATGGCGCCATGATCCCCGGCCTGCAGGCAGGCCGTTTCGACGTCGTCACCGCCGGCCTGTTCATGAAGCCGGAGCGTTGCGCAGCGGTCGTCTATTCGGAGCCGGTGTTGTGCGACGCCGAGGCGATGCTGGTGAAGAAGGGCAATCCGAAGGGCTTCAAGAGCTACGAGGATGTCGCCAAGGATGCCACCGCGACGATCGGGGCGCCGGGCGGCGGCACCGAGGAGAAGCTGGCGCTCACCGCCGGCGTGCCGCGTGACCGCGTCATCGTCGTGCCGGATGGCCAGAGCGGCCTGAAGATGCTGCAGGACGGCCGTATCGATGCCTATTCGCTGCCCGTGCTGTCGATCAACGATCTGGTCAAGAAGGCCAACGATCCGAACCTCGAAGTCGTCGCTCCGGTGGTCGGCGCGCCGGTCTATTGCGACGGCGCGGCGTTCAAGAAGGGCGATGAGGCGCTGCGCGACGCCTATGACGTCGAGCTGGCCAAGCTGAAGCAGTCCGGCGAGTTCGCCAAGATCATCGAGCCTTACGGCTTCTCGGCGGCGGCGGCGATGTCGACGAGCCGCGACAAGCTCTGCTCGGCAAAGTAGGCGCCTTTTTCCTTCTCGCCGTTCACGGGGAGAAGGTGGTCCTAATGCATGTCGCCCAAAAGTGCGCAGCGGTTTTGGGATAACGACATGCACAAACAAGGCCGGATGAGGGACAGCACAAAGTTTTACGAAGCTGGCCCTGCCCCTCATCTGCCTGCCGGCATCTTCTCCCCGTGAACGGGGAGAAGGGGCCAAGACTACCGCCTCGCACAACTGTAAACGTTGGAAACTCTTGACTTCATGACCCAATGGTCCGGCTATTTCGGCCTGATATTGCAGGGAGCGCTGATCACCATCGAGCTGACGCTGATGGGCTCGGTGCTTGCCTTGATCATGGCCTTTCTCGCCGGGTTGGGACGGCTGTCGCGTTTTTTCGCCATTCGGGCGCTGGCCACCGCCTATATCGAATTCTTCCGCGGCACGTCGATTTTCGTGCAGCTGTTCTGGGCCTATTTCGTGCTGCCCTTCATCGGCATTTCGCTGACGCCGCTGCAGGCCGGCGTGCTGGCGCTTGGCCTCAATGTCGGCGCCTATGCGGCGGAGGTGGTGCGCGGCGCCATCCAGTCGATCGGCCGCGAACAGTACGAGGCCTGCACCGCGCTCAATCTCGGCCGCTGGCAAGCCATGCGCCATGTCATCCTGCCGCAGGCGCTGCTGGTCATGCTGCCGACCTTCGGCAACAACGCCATCGAATTGCTCAAGGCCACCGCCGTCGTTTCGCTGATCTCGCTCACCGACCTGACCTTCCAGGCGCAAGTGGTGCGCTCGCAGACCGGCAACACGCTGGTGCCGTTCACCACCATCCTCATCATCTATTTCGTCCTTGCGCTGATCATTTCCTGGGGCGTGCGTTCGCTCGAACGCCGTATGGCGCGCGGCCTCGACGGGGTGCGCGTCTGATGGATCGGGCCTCATAATGGAGTGGGATTGGAATTTCGTCTGGGAGATCATGCCGACGCTGATCCAGGGCGTGAAGATCACCATCCTGGCGACGCTGCTCGGCTCGGTTCTGGCCGCGATCGTGGGGCTGGCCATCGCGCTGGCGCGGCGCTCGCCGAACAAGACCTTGTCGCGCACCGTCGGCTTCCTCGCCGAATTCATCCGCGGCACGCCGCTGCTGGTGCAGCTCTATTTCATCTTCTACGTGCTGCCGGATATCGGTATCCTGCTGCCGCCGCTGGTGGCGGGCGTCATCGGCCTCGGCCTGCACTACGGCACCTACACGGCCGAAGTCTATCGCGCCGGCATCGAGAATGTGCCGCGCGGCCAGTGGGAAGCCGCCAAGGCCTGCAATCTGAACGCCAGGCAGACCTGGACCCACATCATCATGCCGCAGGCTATTCCGCCGATGATCCCGGCGCTTGCCAACTACTTCATCGCCATGTTCAAGGAGACGCCGCTGCTTTCGGCGATCACCGTGCTGGAACTGATGAACCAGGCCAAGAGCGTCGCCAACACCTATTACCGCTACGTCGAGCCGATGACCTTGGTCGGCGCTTTCTTCCTCGTCATCAGCCTATTCTCGGTCGTGCTGCTGCGCTGGCTGGAACGCCGCTACGGGCGGATCGAAACATGACAGTGGTTCCTGCAATGCCCCTGCTCTACGGCGCCCCCCTCTGTCCTGCCGGACATCTCCCCCACTTGGGGGGAGATTGGCTGTCACCGTTGCTTTCGCCAATCTCCAACGTTGATGAACAGGCGCTGTCAGCGAAGCTGCCGATCTCCCCCCGTGTGGGGGAGATGTCTGGCAGGACAGAGGGGGGCGCCGTAGAGTGCAAACCGTTGGCAAGGAGCGCGTGGTGACCGCTCCTGTCGACATCCGCTTGCACTCGACACGGCCGGCGCTCGACGCGCGTCCGCTGGAAAAGCGCGTCGGCCTGATCATCCTTGCCACCGACCATACGACCGAGCCGGATTTTCGCCGCATGGTGGCAAGCGACCGGGTAGGCGTCTATGTCGCGCGCATCCCCTACGCCAATCCGACGACGCCGGAGAATTTGCGCAAGATGCAGCCGTCGCTGACGGCGGGCGCGGCGCTGATCCTGCCCGACGAGCCGCTCGACGCGATCTGCTATTCCTGCACGTCGGCCTCGGTGGTCATCGGCGATGCCGAGATCGAGGCGGCGGTGCAGGCAGCCAAGCCCGGCGTGCCCGTGGTCACACCGCCGATGGCAGGCGTGCGCGGCTTGAAGGCGTTAGACGCCAGGACGATCAGCATCCTCACCCCCTACACGGTCGAGACCAGCCGGCCGATGGCGGACTATTTCGCGGCGCACGGTTTCGATATCGCCAGCTTCACCTGCCTCGGCTTCGAGGACGACCGCGAGATGGCACGGATTGCGCCGGCATCGCTGGTCGATCTGGCGCGCGAGGCGACCGATGCGCAGGCGGACGCGCTGTTCGTCTCCTGCACGGCGCTGCGGGCTGCACTTGCTGTGATCGGCATGGAAGAGGCGATCGGCCGTCCGGTCGTCACCAGCAACCAGGCAACGGCCTGGAACTGCCTGCGGCTTTGCGGCGACGACGAGCCGCGCGCCGAATTCGGCCGTCTGATGACGCTGCCGTTGAATTGACCGCGGAGCAAAGGCCATGGCCGCGAACGACGTCACCCTCTCCGATATCCGCGCCGCGCGCGAGCGCATCGCAGGCAAGGTTGAGCGCACGCCGACCGTGCTTTCCCCGAGTCTTTCCGGGCACTTGGGCGCGCCTGTTTATCTCAAGCTCGAACATCGGCAGACCACCGGCAGCTTTAAGCTGCGTGGTGCCTCGAACGCCATCGCGTCGCTGAACACCGAGGAGAAGGCGCGTGGCTCGGTCGCCGCCTCGACCGGCAATCACGGCCGGGCGCTGGCTCATGCGGCGAAGCTCGAAGGCATGCGCGCGACGATCTGCATGTCGCGGCTGGTGCCGCAGAATAAGCTCGACGAAATCCGGCGGCTCGGCGCCGATATCCGCATCGTCGGCAACAGTCAGGACGATGCGCAGCAAGAGGTCGACCGATTGGTCGCGGAAGAGGGACTGGTCATGCTGCCGCCCTTCGATCATCCTGATATCATCGCCGGACAAGGGACGCTTGGGCTCGAGATTATCGAGCAGGTTGCGGATGCCGCTTTGGTGCTGGTGCCGCTGTCAGGCGGTGGGCTGGCGGCGGGTGTCGCCGCTGCCGTGAAGGGTGTAAGCCCGAGCACGAAGGTCATCGGCGTTTCGATGGCGCGGGGTGCGGCGATGAAGGCAAGCCTTGATGCCGGACATCCAGTTTTGGTCGAGGAACTGCCGACGCTGGCGGATTCGCTCGGCGGCGGCATCGGCCTCGACAACCGGCTGACCTTTTCGATGTGCCGCGACCTGCTCGACGATGTGATCCTGCTCAGCGAGGACGAGATCGCCGCCGGCATCCGCCATGCCTATGAACAGGAGCGCGAGATCGTCGAAGGCGCCGGCGCGGTCTGCATCGCCGCCGTGCTTGCCGGCAAGGTCAGGGCGAGCGGCCCCACGGTGCTCATTCTGTCGGGCCGCAACATCGATATGACGCAGCACAGGAAAGTCGTTTGCGGCGAACACGCCTCATTCAAGGAGCACTCGGGATGAAAGTTCTTTCACGTCGAGTTTCTTCCCAAGGATCGCTATCCTTTGCAATTGAGGAGCACGCCGCATGAGCCGGATGACGATACTCACCGAAGCCGAATTGCGCGCGATTGTTAAGCTCGATCTCGATGCCGTCGCCTGCGTCGAGAACGCCTTCCGCGCGCTTGCCACCTTGCCGGTGGCTATGCCGCAGATCCTGCGGCTCGACATTCCCGAGCATCGCGGCGAGGTCGACGTCAAGACTGCCTATGTGCCTGGGATCGACGGTTTTGCGATCAAGATCAGTCCCGGCTTCTTCGACAATCCGAAGCTCGGCCTGCCCAGCGTCAACGGCATGATGGTGCTGCTGTCGTCAAAAACAGGACTGGTCGAGGCCCTGCTGCTCGACAATGGCTATCTGACCGACGTCCGCACGGCGGCGGCTGGAGCGGTCGCGGCGAAACACCTTTCGCGGCCGGACTCCTCGATTGCCGCGATCTTCGGCGCCGGTATCCAGGCCGGGCTGCAGCTCGAGGCGCTTATGCTGGTGCGGCCGATCGCCGAGGCCCGCATCTGGGCCAGGGACGCCGCCAAGGCCGAGACCGCGGCGGATGCATTGCGCGAAAAGCTGGGCATTGTAGTGAATGCCGAGCCCGACGCGGCAAAGGCGGCGGCTGGCGCCGACATCATCGTCACCACGACGCCATCGACCGAACCGCTGATCAAGGCCGGCTTCATCTCCGCCGGCCAGCACATCACAGCTATGGGCTCGGATGCCGAGCACAAGAACGAGATCGCTCCGGCGATCCTGCGCATGGCCGATCTCTACGTCGCCGACAGCGCGAAACAGACGCGGCTGCTGGGCGAACTGCATCATGCCATCGCGACAGGTGTCATGGCAGCCGATGCCGAGATTACCGAGCTTGGCCAGATCATCGCCGGCGAAAGACATGGCCGGCGCTCGGCCAGCGACATCACCATCGCCGACCTCACCGGCACCGGCGTGCAGGACACGGCGATAGCCACGCTCGCCCGCGACCGTGCCCGAGCAGGCAACACCGGTACGATTTTCGAAAGCTGATGCTGGCCGCAAGGCCCAACAAACGAGGACCAAGAACAATGCAGCCTAATCTCAAGTTCTCGCGCGGCGAATATGCGGAGCGCCTGGCCAAGACACGGAAGGCCATGGAGGCCAAGGGCGTCGATCTGCTTGTTGTCAGCGATCCATCCAACATGGCGTGGCTGACCGGCTATGACGGCTGGTCGTTCTATGTGCACCAGGCCGTCATCGTGCCGCCGTCGGGCGAACCGGTGTGGTACGGGCGCGGCCAGGACGCCAACGGCGCCAAGCGCACCGCCTATCTCGCCCACGACAACATCGTCGGCTATGCCGACCACTATGTGCAGTCGACCGAACGCCACCCGATGGATTTTCTCTCGCAGGTGCTGACCGATCGCGGCTGGGGCAAGCTCAGCATCGGCGTCGAGATGGACAATTACTGGTTCTCGGCGGCCGCCTTTGCTTCGTTGCAGAAGCATCTGCCCAATGCCCGCTTCGTCGACGCCACGGCACTGGTCAACTGGCAGCGCGCGGTGAAGAGCCCGACCGAGATCGACTATATGCGCAAGGCCGCCCGCATCGTGGAAGCGATGCACCTGCGCATCGTCGACAAGATCGAAGTCGGCATGCGCAAATGCGATCTGGTCGCGGAGATCTATGATGCCGGCACGCGCGGCGTCGACGGTATCGGCGGCGACTATCCGGCGATCGTGCCGCTGCTGCCGTCGGGCGCCGATGCGTCGGCGCCGCATCTGACCTGGGACGACAAGCCGATGAAGTCGGGCGAGGGCACCTTCTTCGAGATCGCCGGCTGCTACAACCGCTACCATTGTCCGCTTTCGCGGACTGTGTTCCTTGGTAAACCCACGCAGGAATTCCTCGATGCCGAAAAGGCGACGCTGGAAGGCATGGAGGCTGGGCTTGCCGCGGCAAAGCCCGGCAACACATGCGAAGACATCGCCAATGCCTTCTTCGCCGTGCTGAAGAGATACGGCATCGTCAAGGATAACCGCACCGGCTATCCGATCGGGCTTTCCTATCCACCGGACTGGGGCGAACGCACGATGAGCCTGCGCCCTGGCGATCGCACCGCGCTGAAGCCCGGCATGACTTTCCATTTCATGACTGGCCTGTGGCTGGAGACGATGGGGCTCGAGATCACCGAATCCATCCTGATCACCGAGACAGGGGTCGAGTGCCTTGCCAATGTGCCGCGCAAGCTGGTGGTGAAGAATTGAGCCCGATGTCCCAGCTTCGCCCGTCACCGATCACGCCGACCGTCGATTTCGACCGCGACGGCGTGCAGCACGGTTTCCTGCGCCTGCCCTACAGCCGCGACGATTCGGCCTGGGGATCGGTGATGATCCCGATTTGCGTGATCCGCAACGGCAACGGGCCGACCGCACTGCTCACCGGCGGCAATCATGGCGACGAATATGAGGGGCCGCTGGCGCTCTACGATCTCGCCCGCACGCTCGATCCGAAGCACGTCAGCGGCACGGTCATCATCGTGCCGGCGATGAACTATCCGGCGTTCCGCGCCGGCACCCGCACCTCGCCGATCGACAAGGGCAATCTGAACCGAAGCTTTCCAGGCCGGCCAGACGGCACGGTGACCGAGAAGATCGCCGACTACTTCCAGCGCGAACTCTTGCCGCGCACAGACATCGCGCTCGACTTCCATTCCGGCGGCAAGACACTCGACTTCGTGCCGTTCTGCGCCGCCCATATCCGGCCCGACAAGGTGCTGGAGGCGAAGGGCTTCGCCGCGGTCGAGGCGTTCTCGGCACCGTGGTCGATGAAGATGCTGGAGATCGACGCGGTCGGCATGTTCGACACTGCGGCCGAAGAAATGGGCAAGCTGTTCATCACCACCGAGCTTGGCGGCGGTGGGACTTCTCGCGCGGAAACGGTGCGGATCGCTCGTCGCGGCGTGCTCAATGTGCTACGCCATGCCGGCATTGTCGCCGGTGCGGTCGAGATGCAGCCGACCCGCTGGCTGGACATGCCGTCAGGCGATTGCTTCTCGTTCGCCGAGGACGACGGGATGATCGAAACGATGATCGATCTCGGCGAGCCCGTCGAAGACGGCCAAGTCCTGGCGCGCATCCATTCCATCGGTCGCACCGGTGCCGCACCTCAGGAGATCAGGGCAACAATGTCCGGCCTTCTGGCCGCGCGGCATTTCCCCGGACTGGTCAAGGCGGGCGACTGCACCGCAGTGGTCGCCGTGCTCGTTGACTGACGGCAGAGCCAGCCAAACTCAGGTTTGGTCGTTCTGCCGCGCGGTATCGCCTTCGAAGCCGCAACGCCAATAGGCGACGACGAGGTGCGCGTCGCGCGGCAGCTTCCGGTCCTGCCTGAGGTAGGACCGGATGGCGCGGAAGCTCTTGTGCTCGCAGCCGACCCAGGCGAAGACGCTGCGCCCATCTTCGGGCCAAGGCACGTTCCGGACCGCATCCTGAAGCAAAGCGGATTTGCCTGGGGCCACGCCATTCCTGTGCAGCCATTTTATGTCCAGTGTGGCCTGGGAAACCAGCTTCTGCTCCTCGTCGCCATCAGCGACTTCGATGCGAACGACGGCGTGCACGCCCCCCGGCAGCGCCTCCACGATGCGGCCGATCGCGGGCAGGGCGGTCTCGTCGCCGGCAAGCAGGCACCAGTCGGCTGTGGGCACGTCGCCGCCGCCCGGGCCGGTCATCCCGACGATATCGCCGATCCGTGCATTGGCCGCGAAACGCGCGCCGGGCATGCCATCGCCATCATGCAATACGAAGTCGATATCGACCTCTCCCTTTTCGACGTCGATGCGGCGGATCGTGTAGACGCGCACATCCGGCCGCCGTTCCGCTTCCGGCCATACCGGACGGCCGTCCACGCCGGTGACCGGCCAGGCGGGTACTGCGCCATCCTTGGGAAGCAGCAGACGGACATGAAGCCCGCCCGTTGCGAAGCGTCCAAGGTCGCTTCCGGCCAGGGTCAGCCGTCGCATATGCGGTGTCACATCGGCGGTTCGCACGACGCGCATCTCGCGGAAATAGGGTAGCGGTTGCCCTGCCGCCCCGTCGCCCTGCCAGATGATGCTGGGGCTCTCCGCCGCCGCGAAATGCAGCAGGTGCTCGGCGATGGAGAGCTTCACATAGGCCAGGGATGTCTCGTCCTTGCCTTCGGCAAAAACCTTCAGGCAGCGTTGGCAGGCTTCCATGCTGGCTGAACCGAAGGCGGTGTCGATGCGGCTGCAGGCGCCGTCGACGGCGACATCGCCATGATCGGCAAAATGCGCGCAAAGCTGCTTCATGATGTCTTGCGGACAAGACAGCACGATTTCGGCGGATGCCTTGAGGTTCCTCGGCATTTCAACCATGGCGCGGCACTCCTTTTGCGAACAGATGGACGAGATAAGGTCCGCCAAGCAGCGAGGCGAACAGGCCGACGGGCAGTTCGTATGGAAAAGCCACCATGCGCGACAGCCAGTCCGACACGATCATCAGCAACGCCCCGACCAGGACCGCGCCGGCGAGGTGAAGACGGGCGCGGGCAAAGCCGATCAGCCGCGCAAGGTGCGGCGCGATGAGACCGACGAAGCTCAGCGGCCCGACGAACATTGCGGCAAGCGCGGTCAGGATTGCTGCGAGCACGATCAGCGTCAGTCGTCCGCCCGCGATCGGCAGGCCGAGCCCGCGCGCGGTATTTTCGCCGAGCGGCAAGATATCGAGCCAGCGGGCGGCGAGAAACAGCGGCAGCGTCAACAGCATCAGACACGCCAAGGCCCCAGGCATCGGCGCCGGTCGCCTGGCTGGTCGAGCCGCTGAGCCAGCGCAGCAGGACATAGGATTGCGAATTTCCCATCGCGATCGTCGCGGTGATGACGGCGCTGCACAGCGCGCTCATGGCGATGCCGGCAAGCAGCAGCCGCTCGGAGCCGAACTTCGCCCGTGCGGCGATTGCCAGCATGGCGATCAGCACCGCCAGCGAGCCGAAAACGGAGCCGGCGAGCTGCCAACCGGGCGCCGCCGTGGCGCTGACCATCAACACCGCGGTCAGGCCGGCACCGGCACCGGTGCCGACACCCAGCACCTCGGGGCTTGCCAATGGATTGCCGGTGATCCGCTGGATGACGACGCCGGCCGCCGCAAGCATGGCGCCGGCGGCTGCCGCCACGCCGATCCGCGGCGCGCGCCAGGCGGCGAGATCGGCCAGCATGTCGCCACTGGCGATCGACCAGCCCGCTGGACCGCGCCCGAGGACAAGCGCCACCACCGCCGCGACAAGGGTCAGCAGAAGCAGCAGCAGGATGACGAGGCGGGGATGGCCGGCCTTGCGCGGGGACGTGCCTGATGTGCCGAGGTTCGGCCATTCGAGCAGGCGCAGCCTCGGCAGCAGCCAAAGCAGAACCGGGCCGCCCAGAAGCGCGGCGCCCGCGCCGGTTGGAATGCGTTCGCCGCCGGCGCCTGCCGCCAGCTGCACCAGCCCATCCGTCAGCCACAGCAGGATGGCGCCGATCAAGGGCGCGGCCAGCAGCTTTTGCCCTAGCGAACGCGCGCCTGAAAGCGTGGCGAGCGCCGGTGCTGCAAGGCCGACAAAACCGATGACGCCGACCTCGGCGACCACCGTGGTCGCCATCCACACGGCAAGCGCAATGACGAGGAAGCGGCTGGTGTGGCGGGCGATGCCGAGACTGCGCGCAGAAGCGTCGTCAAGGCCAAGGATCGTCAGCGGCCTGAGCAGCAGCAGGGCGGCGCCGGCGCCGACCGCAAGCCTGGTCGACAGGGCGATGGTCGGGCCCCAATCCTGCTGGACCAGCGATCCGCCGCCCCAGATGAACAGCGAGAACAGATAGTCGCCATTGGCGAGGATCAGGGCGGCGCTGATGGCGCTTGCGGTGAGCGCCACCATCATGCCGGCAAGCACGACGGAGACAGGCTCAAGCCCGCGCCGCCAGGTCAGCGACAGCACCAGCAGCACCGCAGCAGTGCCGCCGGCAAAGGCGACCGTGCCTTGCGACCGCTCCATCAGAAACGGCGCATAGACGGAGGCGGCCGTCATTGCCAGTTGCGCACCCGACGAGATGCCGAGCGTCGACGGCTCGGCCAGAGGGTTGCGCAGCACACGCTGCAGCAGAAGCCCGGACAGGCCAAGGACGGCGCCGGCCAGCACCGCCACCACCGCACGCGGCAGCGTGCTGTAGAACAGGATGATGCGATCGAGGTTACCGTCGGCCGGCGTCGTGGCCGGCCATTGCATGTTGACCCGCCAGGTGAACAAAAGGGCAGCCGCCGCCGCCAAAGCGCCCCACAAGGCGATCGGCGGCAGCGTGCGGTCAGTCATGAGCGTGCGCTCAGCCATGGATCTGCCCGGCAAGTGCCGCCGTGGCGAGGCGTGCGAAGCGGCGCGCCGAGGGCAGGCCGCCGAAGTGATTGACGGGCTCGAGCAGGGCGACACGGCCCTCGCGGACCGCCGGCAGGGCGCTCCACAGCGCATTTTCGGGAAGCGAGTGGCCGACATCCGCCGGCAGCGGCGAGACGACGAGGATCGACGCGTGGGGAACGCGCGCCAGTGCCTCCAGCCCGACCGGAGCAGCGGCGCTGTAGCTCGTCTCGTCGGCCCAGGCATTCTTAATGCCGAGACGCAGCAGCACGTCGCCGAACATCGAATCCCGGCCAAAGGCACGGAAATGGCGTGAATCGCCAAGGCTGATGACGAAGACCGGCCGCCCGGAGGCGGGCGGCAGCGTGGCGCGCCGTCGAGCGATTTCGCCTGATGTCTCGTCGACGTAGCGTTTCGCTTCGGTCTGTCGCCCGAGCTTTTCGCCAAGCGCCAGCGTCGCCGCTTCGGCGAGCGGGTAGGGCGGCACGCCAGGTTCATAGACCGTTTGCGCAAGGACTGGCGCGATGCGCTCGAGCATCGGGCGCTGGTATTCGTAGAAACTGGAGATGGCGATGAGATCCGGCGCGACGATGCGCAGCAGCTCGTAATTGGGCGTGCCTCGCAGTCCGAGATCGGTCACGGACGGCGGCACTTCGGGTTCCACCGCCAGCTTGCGGAACTGGATGAGTTCGGTCGCCGCGACCGGCTCGATGCCAAGCGCGATCAAGGTCTCCAGCATGCCCCAGTCGATCGCGGCTACGCGCAGCGGCGCAGCCCGGCTGACGATCGGCGATAGCATGGCCGCCAGGCCAAGCGCTAGCACCCGTCGTCTGCTGGGAAAGGGGATTATCGCCATCGGCTACAGCACATGACTACCAAGTCGTGTGGGCCTTCAGCTTGAACGACCGGCCTTCGCCATAGGCACAGGTCAGAGTCGTCTGGCAGCTTGCCACATATGTCTTGTCAAAGAGATTGGTGATGTTGAGGTCGACGCCCCAGTTCTCCTTCTCGTAGCCGAGCTTCAGGTCGGCCAGCGTGACGGCCGGCACCTTCGCCGTGTTCTCGTTGTCAGCCCATGAGGAGCCGAGATGGCGTACACCGGCGCCGATCGAGATGCCGTCATACCAATCGCCGCGGAAGGTGTAGTCAACCGACGCCGAGACCATGACTTCGGGCACGATGAAAGGCGTCTTGCCGATCAGGTCTGGGTCGTCGCTCTTGGTGAAGTCGATATCATAGGCGGTTAGCGCCGCAGTCACCCTGAGATCCTCGGTGACGTTCACCTTGCCTTCGAGCTCCACACCGCGAGAGCGCAGCTCGTCGGCCTGGACCTGGGCAAAAGGATCGGTGTCGCTGGCGATGGCCACGTTCTGGCGTGTGAGGTCGAAGACCGACAGGGTGAACAGGCCATCGATGAAGGTCGGTTCATACTTGACGCCCACCTCATACTGCACGCCCTCTTCCGGCTTGAACAGGTCGCCATTCGCGTCGGTTCCGATGATCGGATTAAAGAAGGTGGCGATGCTGGCATAAGGAGTGATGCCGTTGTCGAACTCATAGGCGAGACCAGCGCGGCCGGAGAAATCGCCAACGGTGCTGCTCTGGTCGATGACGGGAAGGCCGAAGGTCTCCGAATAGTAGGTCGGACGGTTGTCAGCTTCGAGCCAGCCGCGATCGTAGCGGCCATTCAGCGTCACCAGCCAGCCATCGCCGAAGCGAAGCTGGTCCTGTGCATAGAGGCCGAGCTGCTTTTGCGTCAGGTCCTGGTTGAGGTAGCTGACGCGAGGCGTCAGTGGCGAGCCATAGATCGGGTCGAACGCATCTATGGGATTGTCATAGTTTAGATCGAAGAGGCCAGACGACTGCACCTGGTCGATGTTGTAATATTTGAAGTCCACACCGACGAGAATCGTATGTTCGATCGGGCCGGTTTCGACTTTGCCCTCGATCTGGTTGTCCATAAGGAAGGTTACGACGTCGGTGTCATGGTCGAAATTTATGCGGGCCAAGTCAGTAGGCCCTCCGATGGTCGACCAGCCGTTTGGATAGACGCTCACTTCATCGATGCTCGCTGCGCCGAAGCGAGCGTTCGAGCGCACCGTCCAGTCATTGTCTAACGTGTGCTCGAACTCGTAGCCGATCGAGCCCTGTTCGCGCTTGTAGAGATCGATGGACGGTTCTGTGAAGTTGGCGTCGGGATCGATGCGTCCGTAGTTGACGCCGCCGACTATGTGATCCACCACCGTTCCGTCATAAGGCAGGAAGTTGCCGCCATTGTGGTTCTCGTCGATGTGGCTGAAATTCGCGAGCACCGTCAGCCGGGTCTGCTCGTCGGGCTGCCAAGTGATGCTTGGCGAGATGAAGCCGCGCCAGCCGTCCTGCAGATCGCTATAGGTGTCGCCGCCGGCGACGCGACCGTTGACGCGATAGCTGACCACGCCGTCGCCGGACACGTCGCCGATGTCGAAGCCGAGATAGGCCCTACCGGCGTCGTTGACGCCGGTTTCGACATAGCGCTGCCTGCCGTCGGGACGCTTGCTGACATAGTTCACGATGCCGCCCGGATTGCTGCCGCCATAGAGCACCGAGGCCGGACCTTTCAGCACTTCGATGCGCTCGATCCCGAAGGAATCGACGTAAAATCCACCGAAGCCATAGCTGAACAGCTGCAGGCCATCCATGTAGATGCCGGTGTCCGTCGCCTGGAAGCCACGGATGAAAATCCAGTTGGTGTCGCTGTCGGGGCCGAAGGGCTGCGTGAAAACGCCGGCCGTATATCGCAGCGACTCGTCGATCTTCTGCGCTCCCTGATCGTCGATTTCCTGCCGTCCGATCACCGAGACGGATTGCGGGATCTCGGTGAGTTTGGTCGCGGTCTTGGACCCGGTCTTTGTCTCCTTGGCAACGACGCCGTCGACCGGTCCGGTCGCGCTGTCGCCGGCCTCGCCCTCGACCACCACGGGTTCTAGCTGGGTGTTGTTTTGCTGGGCGAACGCGCTCACGGGCGGAATCAAAGCGAGGGCGACGCCCGCCAACAGCGGCTTCATCCGGCAGATTCTGTTCATAAGGCAAACCCCAGGGTTCTCGAACGCATATACCTGACTGTTTACCTCAGCTTATGTCGGGGTCATTGGATGGATTTGCGCAGTTTGTCGGTTTTTGTCCCAAAAGGCCGATATTGCGATTTCATGTTGCGGAAATCTTGCCGCGCCTGCCGGCACTCTTCATCCACGCACCAGGCGTCAATCCGACGACGGATTTGAACACTCGCGTCAGATGGGCCTGATCGAAAAAGCCGGTTGCTTCCGCGATATCGCCGAGTGAGGCGGATTCATGCGCCATCATTGTCTGAATTTTTCGAACCCGTGCCTGCATCTGCCAACGGTGCGGCGGTATACCCGTAGCCGCCTTGAACGCGTGGCTAGTTGCGGTTTCCGACAGGCCGGTCAGCGCGGCCAGATCGGCGAGACGGATCTTGCCCAGGCAATGCGCGTCGATGTAGTCGGTGACCAGGCGCAGTTTTCGACGAGACAGCGGCGAGCGCCGCCGCTGTCGGCCCGGTTGGCCGATCTCGAAAAGTCCGGCGAACAATGCGTTCAGCAAGCCCTCGCCGTAGAGATCGTGCATCGGCTGGCCGCTGTTGCATTCGGCCGCGATCAGGCCGGCAAGCATGGCGATCCGGTCGTCGCGAAACTGAAACCGCGCCACATGCAAGGCGTCGCGGTCCAGGCTGCCGCCGAAACGGCGCGTCAGCGCTGCCTCGTCGAAGTGCAGATCGAGGTGCTTGATGCGGTGCAGGCCCTCGACCCTGCCTCTGATGGGGACCCCGGCCGGTATATAGGCCATCGAAAATGCCCGGTCGTGACGGCGCAATTCGCCCTGCGAACCCTCGACGAAAAAGGCGCCGTCGCCATCCACATCCAGCGCGACAAAGAGCCGGGGGTCGGGAGAGACATAATAGCCTCCCGCTTGCTCCCCGCACGCAACGTCCCAGAGGTCGGCGACGACGCCGTCCCAGACATGCCCTTTCAGGCCGCCAATGACGGAAAAACCTTGGATGCGACTTTCCATGCGTGGTGCGAAGGCCACTTCCCGTTTCCCTGTAGTGCCATGAACCATTCGCCTTGATATATATCATGATGGAAATTATCAAGTTTTACTGGAAGGCAACAACGGGCAATCGCTTCACGGTTTGGCGAAAGCGGAAGCGACATCCGATCTCCCTCGCAAGGGCAGGGTCATCGCAGGTGGAAAGCCGAGGCTTTCGCTCTACGATGTACCCCCACCCCTAACCCCTCCCCACAAGGGGGAGGGAGACTTCAGTTGGCGCTGACCTCGGCAAATTGCCTGCCTTTCGGCGGCAAAGGGAAAGTAAGGGCAGCGGCAGCGTTCCCTCCCCCTTGTGGGGAGGGTTAGGGTGGGGTCCATCTTCGCAAGAATCCAAATG